>CALLPO010000001.1 GCA_938015605.1 uncultured Candidatus Altimarinota bacterium
ATTGTCAAATAAAAAGTATGACTAAAGTATGATATATTATACATATCTCATTGACAATGTATATGTAAATCATATATTAATATCATATTCAATCAATATTGGATATTTAAAACACAAACAAATTAAATGCCAATTGGCAAGGAAAAGAAAATGAGTAAGACTACTAGAAAAATGCAAAAATTAGCATATTCAGGACCTATAGGTTGGCTTGAATATGCAATAGTATTGTTGATGAAATATTCAACTCTTCAATTACCTTTTGTAAAAAAAGGTAAACGATTTGCATATGCTATGGGCTGGTTTTTGAGCTATAAAGGAGTTGAGTATGTAATTTTTCAGGGAAAGAAAAAAGCTGAGGACTATCAAACTGTTCTCCCTAAGGAGTTTTCTGAGCTGAAGTTTGAAGGCAATATTGACTTACCAACTGCATCAGTCCCTCTTATTCCTCATGGACTTTATGGATCAGGTGGTAAGCTAGGATTCTCTGGAGACAAGGATTTTACAGCTTTGGAAGTTGAAATATCAGTCTCTGAAAGAGTTGTCACCGAAAAAGATGGTGATAATGTTGCCCTTATGCCAATTGGAATAATAAATTTTGGTGAAGTCACTGAAGATTTTTGGAACCAACTTCATGAACCAAACCGTAATGCTTTAATTCTTGAAAGAAGTAAAGCAAAAGAAATGTTGGAAGGGAAAGCTCAAACAGACAAAGTCGTTGTATTTGTTGAAGAGTATTGTTAAAGTAGAATAAACTACCCAAAAAATTATCAAATATTCATGTTTTCCTGTAAAAAGGTATTATGTCTAAATTGAAGCAATTTATCTCCATATAATTATTTGTTATATAGATGATGAAATGTTGATTGACCGGAAAGAATTTTTGATACTAAAAGACTACCTGTAATAGGTAGTCTTTTATAATATAATTCTAACATCTCTTTTTGAATCACTTTTTATTTTAAATGCTTTATCTTGAAAGATATACATTTCTTCAATTTTATTTAAAGAGGTTAATTGTTTGTTTGAAAGATTAATTCACTTTTGCTTAAAAAAATCTTTATAATATATAACATTTTCATTTTTATCTGCTATAGTTTTCAAAAGAGAAATCACATTAACTGTAACATTTTTACGTTTCACTCAATTGTACTTGATACTAAAATTTTCAGTGTCTTGAAACTTATTATATTCTGTAGTATTATTTCATGCTTTGAAATCAAAAATGAAGAGTTCTCAATTATTCTCTTCTATATAGTCTGGTGTTTTAGATTTATAATTCCCAAACTTTCAATTTGATTTTATTTTGCTCCATTTAATTTCATCTTCTCAATCTAATAATAATACTTGTTTCATTTGTACTTGAAAATCATGCCCAATTCTATCTCTTTCAGCAGTATCACTGATCATAGTATTTCCAAGAAAAATACTTCAATTGTCTGAGTCGTTTTTTCCCCCTTCTTTTAAAAGTTTTTCTAACCATAGAATAACAGGTGGAGTAAGTTTTAAGTCATCAGCTTTCATTTGAATTTTTCATCAATCAATGAATGTAATCTTATTTAGTAGTTTTGCATATTCATTATATCTTAGTCTATCAGTTTTTAAATATTTATTGGTTATTTTTTTAAAATCATCTGTTTTTTTAACTAGATTTCCTCACATAGATAATTCTCAAATATTGAGCAGTTCTCCATGAGGTGTTATTTTAAGTGAAGAATTTATTCACTCTATAATTCTTCAGTCTGTATTATTTGAAGTAGTATAATAATACTGAAAGTAATCTATAAGTGTTCAAAGATTAACACTTGTATTAAATCTTTCTTGTTTCCAATCAACTAATCATTCTAGTATTAAGTTTCAGCTTTTTCTTACAGTTGTTTTTCACATTTCAATTGCAGACACTTTCTTATCAAATGTGTAACTATATCATGGGATTATTTGTTCAGTAGTTCAATCAGAAACTATTACTCATATATCATTATCATTAATTACTGTAGTATGTTCTAAATTTCATACAATTTGATTAATTTTCTTTTCCATCAGAACTTGAAATACCTCTGAAGGTTTTTCTATAATTTCAGCATTAATTGCTGCCAATTCTCAAAACATAGCTCAGGGATTACTATTGAAGGTTAAATCAATGGTAAAATTATTCATATCTGTTAATATATCTTCAAACTGAATTCATCATGAATTAATAAGTGACAGAATACATTCATCAGTACCATTATAAGTGAGTGGGAAACTTGAAAATGCTAGACGTGCAGGCACTCATTCCATAGAATTTGAGTTTGTTCTTCAAAAGTCATCTAATCTATTCTTAAGTTCATCTAAATCTCTAATACTTGGATTTTCTAATATCTTTCTAAATTCTACAGGTAAAAACTGTCAAAATATAGAAGTGTCTATTTTTATAAATTTTTTTCAATTTCTTTCAACTATTTCAATTCCTCAAGACTGAAAATGAGTCTTATGGTTTGATCAAGACTCCCCTTCTGATATTCAGACTTCACTGAGAACAGTCGCATGATGTAATAATTCAGTTCACATTTTATTTTTGTTTTAATCTTGTATTTTTACTTTCTAATATTAGTTTAAAAAAATGATCTGGTTCCAATTCTTGATCTAAGATTTTCATTGCATTTTCATATCATTTTTTGGACCATAATTTTTCTAGAAAAAAACTAGAATTTCATGTATATTCTTCTAAAGTAAGTTCCAAATCATTAGCAGTAATATTATTGCTTTCAAAAAGAGCTATTATATTTCTTCAATCAATTGAATTACTATCAAGTCACCACCCTTCACAAAACTCTTGGTAATTAATTGTTTTATTTAATGATTTTGGAGTATCTGTTTGTGAAACCTTCCTCTGTGACAATGGTTTATCTATATCATAATCTAAAAAATCTAATACATCATCTAGCATTTCTTTTGTAAATGAGGATTTTGAGACTTTTAATTTATTTTTTACATCATCAGTATTCAAGGAGCTACCTAATCATATATTTGAGAATCTGTTATCAGCAAGAATATGAATTAATAATTTAAATGCAGTTTTATCTTCTCACCATAATAATTCTTTGAATTTCTCAAGACTTAATCCATATGGATTAGTACCTTTTAGAGTAGTATTAATTTCATTTATAGCATATGTTTTTACTTTTACTTTTACATCCATACTTAAAAAATCATCTTTAAATAAAATTTTAGCAAGTCTTAACACTGATTTTGAAGTAAATTTTCATTCTATAAGTAGATTTGATTTGTGATGTTTTAATAATATATTTCAATAAGTACTATTTCTAAGAAATTCTTGAATACTGTCTGGATTACCTGCATCAATAGATTTGAATATTTTTTTGTTTGATTTATATAGATACATCTGTTCAAGTAATTGAACAAGATGATTTAATTTTTTATCTGAGAACTCTTCTTTAACTTTTAATCATACTGCTTCTAAAGAAAACTTTTCTCAATAAATATATTCTGCAATCTTATTCTTTTGACCAGCCTTAATATGTTTAATACTTGAATAGTTGAGTGTTTTTTGAATATATGATAAATAATGAATTGAATTATTGCCTCTTGCATTTTTTGACATAATTTTTCTTAAAGGAACATCAAAAAATAAAACTCAATCCGTTGAATTAAAAATATCTTCTATTTCTTCTCTACATTTTTGCTTATAGTAATTAATATCGTGATATAATCATAATAGTTCTTGTATTTTTTTGTTTTCAAGATCAGTATATGAAAGTTTATATTTTTTCAAAAATACACCTAATGATTTTACTTTTTTTGCAACTTCTCAAATTCATATTCATTCCAAAAGTGCAATATCAGTAATCATTGGAGTATATTCTGCAAATCATTCATTAATTTCACTGAGGAGTGTATCTTCTGCAATTCTATTTAAATCTATACCATTAAGGTTAAGTGTTGAATGTTTATTTATTATATGAGCAGATCAACCTGTACTTACAAGTACAGGTTTAGAAGTTTTATTTGATTTCTCTGATGGTTGTTTACTTTCTACTTTTTTGCACTTATTTTTTTTAAATAATCATTTTAGTTCATTAATTTTTTCTAAATCATGGACTCTATTAAAAGTTTCACCTTCAGACTCTCTTCTAAATCTTCTGTTATTTACAGAAATAATTACTTGATTTTGGTTCTCTTTATCTTTAATTATATTTGAGTATGCTTTTGTGTTCTTGTCTAGTGAATTATGATCAGAGAAAAATATTACTCCTCAAATATTTAATGCATCATGGTACCCTATTTCATTTGAATTAATAAGTTTAATATTTGATATATTTTTTTCTTTTATTTTTTTTGTTAACTCTTTCTCTTGAGAATTATCTTTTACATATCAAAAGAATTCAATTTCTGGATGTTTTATAACCTCCTCTATTAAAAGTTCCTCAATTTGCTCTAATCATGTTTCTTGTTCAATTCAATTCTCATTAAATTCTAAAGATGGTTCTAAAATTATTTCATGAACATTACCATGATCATTACTCGATAATAATTTTTGTATTGATGATGTGTCTTCAGTATTAATTGAAGTACTATATAATGATTTTACTTTTTTCCAAAGTTTGTCATTATCTAGTCATTTTCTTGAGAAAACAATAAATTCTGGTTGAAGATAAGAATGTTTTTTACTTAGTTCTTCTAAGATTTTTCTCTCTTTAATTCACTCATTCTTTTTATTGTTTTTTCAGAAATTAGGCATATCAAAAAAGATGCATTTTATACATTTATCTTGAATCAAATTTTCTTCTAAAGAATCAATACTTGAAAGTATAATATTATTATTTATATCTATTGATTCATTTGAAATGTGATTATGTATGAATTTTGAAATGTCATGATTTCTTACAACTAAAACTACTTTTTTTCATGACTTATCACAATCTCTAGCTATTCTTTTAATTTCATCAAGTGGAGATGTTCATTTTATTACTGATGGTTCAATTTTTTCTGACAATGAAACAGCATTATTGTTACTAGACTTTAATGCTGCATTTACACCAATAGAGAGGGGATTTTTTTTATGTACTGATCTAATCGGGACTCTATTAATGTGTCATAATCATTTTGAAATATTTTTCATGACTATATTATAACATAAAGTTGTTTTAGAATAAAATTTTATCTACATTTTCTTCTAATAAAATTAAGTACAAATTCAAAATCATGAAATCAAAATTTTGGAGGCATACCTAAATTAGATATATGATCCACAAACAAGTCTTCTTTAATAATATTTAAGACAAATCTTAAAAAAGATTCATTCTTTTCACAAAAAAGAAAAACTTCATGATCTTTAGTATTGTCAGTTATTATATCAATATTTGTTTCATTAAGAATATACTCAACTATTCACTTTAATATGTCTGTTTGTATAAGTGAAATATCTGCATATGTAACATCAAATATATACTCTGGTAATATTGTAAATATAATTTTTGTATTAGGTATTGCTTTTCAATACATAATTTGAAAATCTAATGATTTAGATAAAAGTTTTATCAAAAAATCTAATGATTCTTTAGGTGAATTAAATCAAAATAAATGAACAGAATCAGGATATTTTAATCTCATGAAGTCACTAATATCTTTGACTCAAATATTTAATAATGTGTTTTTTATATAATTAGTTCAAAAATTAGATCTAATGATTTTCTTTGATTTTTGTGGGACACACTTTTTTGGAGGTAAATTTTTTAAAACAGTTTTTTTATGAGAGAATGTTCAGATATCAGCTTTTCTATTTCACCTTGTCTCTCTAAAAGCTTTATCAATAATTAGTACTTCTTTATTTTTCTCTAAATAATTATTTCAGTGTGATGTCCTATATGATGTAATTAAATCATAAAAATCTGTAAAATATTTTGATGATGAACGTGGGTTTTTTATTCCACAGAAATATTTTTTTATTAGTGAAGCGTCGTTGCTATATGTTCTTCAAACTGTAGTTAAAAATTTTTTTACTTTATCTTTATTGTAGCTACACTGAACAAATAATTCCTCTAAATGAGTTGTTGTAATATTTAGCTCATTACACATTCTAACAAGTGAATTCCTTTGTTTTGTATGTAATTGATATTTTAAAGCAAGTTCTGACGATACACTAATAATTGTATTAACTTCATCTTGATTTTTTTTAATTTGGTCACCTATTCAAAAGTTAGGATTAAGTGCAAGGAAAACTAATAGTTCAATAATTGTAGCCTCATTTTCTCATGACTCTTTAGCTACTCTAGAAATAAGATCATTTTTTTTACGTTCAGGGATGGACTTATTTAAATTTACTAAGAATTCATCTAGTATAAGATCTCTATCATCACATATAGAGTTTATTCTAATATAACATTTTTGTAAATCTGCATCTAAAAAAGACATATTAAGTCAAACTAAACATGAATTTTCATCATCAAAATTCTCTCTGTATCCTATTATCATTATTATTAACTAACTTATTACAATAATTTATATATTAATATTATTAGTATAAAAATTATATTGTCAATTAAGTTTATACTAAACACATTCTCTTTCATTTTTTTGACACACTTTACAAAAAAAATACACTAAATCTAGTTTAATTATTAATTCTAAAATCTATGTGTTGAATATTTGCTTATAACTGAAAAGAGAATGCAATTCCATTGTTAGTTGAATGATTAAGAAATCTTGAATATAGAGGATATGATAGTGCCTGAGTTTTTTGAATAAATTCAGATTGAGCAAAATTTTTTGAAAAAGCAGTATGAAAAGTTAGTAATCTAGCAATGAAGGTTGAAAAAAGTGCTAATAAAGATTGAAAATACACATCTTGAATAGCTCATACTAGATGGGCAACTCATGGTTGAGTTACAGAAGAAAATACTCATCCACATTATTCAGAAGATAAAAGGTTTTTTATAGTTCATAATTGAATTATTGAAAACTATATACCACTTAAAGAAAAGCTTGTATCAAAATGATATAAATTCTATTCAGATACAGATACTGAAGTGGTTGCAAAACTTATACAAGACATCTTTACATGAGATATACTTGAAACTATAGAATTAGCTACAAAACAGCTTGTTTGAGCATATGCATTGTGAATTATAGACACACATAACCCTGAAGTGCTTTATTGAGCAAAATTAGGAAGTCCTATGATAGTGTGAATTTGAGAAAAATGAAGTTTTCTGTCAAGTGATATTAATGCAGTAAGTTGAGTTGCATGAGAATTTATTACCTTAGAAGATTATGAAATTGTTAAAATAGAAAATGGTGTGCATCAAATATTTTCTCTATGAAAAGAAGTTAGTAGAAAGTGAGAAAAAATAACTGCTGAATTTGAAACAGCTACAATGTGAGAATTTAATACATTTACTGAAAAGGAAATTCATGAAGCACCAGAAGTTCTAAAGAATGTATTTAAATGAAGAATTGATTTTGATACAAAAACTATTAAATCAGAAACTCTTGATGAATTAAATGAATGTGATATAAAAAGAATTGAAATAATTGCAAGTGGTTCTAGTTATTTTGCATGAGTTACTGGTTCATATTGGTTTAAAGAAATCTCAGGGCTTCCATGTGAAGTAAGAATTTCACCTGAATTCTTATATGATACATTTATTCCTCAAAAAAAGACGCTCTATATTTTTATGAGTCAATCTTGAGAGACAGCAGATGTTAGAGAATCAGTAAAGATTGTAAAAGAAAAATGATGATTAACATTCTGAATAGTAAATGTTGTCGGTTCAACTATTGCTAGAATGTGTGATATGGGTTTATATACACACTCTTGAACTGAAGTATGAGTAGCTAGTACTAAAAATATTATAGGTCAGCTAGGTGTACTTATGTTAATGGCTTTGAATTTTTGAATTAAAGGGAATTTGCAAATGAGAGAAGCAAAAGACCTTATTGGAAAAATTTGAGAACTACCAAACAAGCTTAAAATGCAGTTAGAAAATCAAGTATTACTTGACCCCATTATTGAAAAATATTCTAAATACAAGAACTTCTTTTTTCTTGGAAGAAACCTTCAGTACTGAACAGCTGCTGAAGCTTCTTTAAAACTAAAAGAACTTACATACCTTCATGCAGAATGCTATTCTACTGGTGAACTTAAACATTGACCACTTGCTCTTGTATGACCAGATTTCCCATGTGTTGTAATAAATACAAAATGACTTCTTAGAGATAAAACAATTTCTAATATTAGAGAAATAAAAGCAAGAGACACTACAGTTCTATGAGTAGTTACTGTATGAGATATTTCTAAAGAACTCTATGACGATACTATTGAATTACCAAAATCTCACCTACTTCTTTCACCTTTTTTACCACTTATACCTATGTGGTTAATGGCTGTATGAATAGCAAAAAAACTTTGAAAAGATGTTGATAAACCTCAAAATTTAGCTAAAAGTGTTACTGTTGAGTAAATAATTTTTAATATAAAAAATAATGATAAAGTGAGTAATATTTGATATGGACTGATTGTTAATTGATTCTGAACCATTATGGCATATATGAGAGATTAAAGTTTTTAAAAAATATTGAATTGAAATTGATCCTACACAAACTATGTGATTAAAGATTAATGAAATAGTTGAATACTGGTATAATAAAATGCCTTGGGATTTATGAGCAATAACAAAGGAAAAGCTATGAGAAGACTTACTCCAAACTATGTCACAACTTTTCCTCACAGATCTTATTGAAAAATCATGAGTTAAATACATAATGAAATTTTTTAAGAAAAAATGATTAAAAATAGCAATTAATTCTGCCAGTCATTATATTTTAATTGATTCTGCTATTGAAAAAATGGGGATATGAGAATATATAGAAGTTATACATTCTGGACAAGATGAAGAATTTTGAAAACCACATCCAGGTTGATATATAACTACATGTAAAAAAATGTGATTATTGCCTTCAGAGGTTATAGCATTTGAGGATTCACTTAATTGAGTAATATCAGTCAAATCAGCAAAAATCAGATGTATTTGTATTCCTGATAAAAATGATTATTCTAATTCTAAGTTTGCAATAGCAGATATTAAACTCAACTCTTTAGATGATTTTAATGAAGATACTTTAAGTAAGTTGAACTAATACAACATGTGGCTTATACGCTTTCAGAATATACAACCAAATGATTATGTAAAAATAAAGCAGCTTTGTAAAAAAGCTGGTTTTTGCCCTAAAAAATTTACTGCAACAATACTCGTAAAATCTATAATTACTCATATTCTTTTAAAGAAATCCTGGAGAAAAGTATCAGCTCAATTTTGAATTCCATACCTCCCTATTTACCAATTTTATCAGAAAATAAAGGATAAATCAGAGCTAGTTGATATGTTAAATATGTTTTGTGAAACAAAAGTAATTAGCTATATTAAAAATGAAAAGAACATAACTAAAACTTTTTTAGAAAGTGAAGAATTAATTTTAGAGAGTTTAACACAAATAAAAAATACTAGAATTAACTAGTATTTTTTATTTAAAAATATTTTATATGTATTGTCCTAATGGATATACTAAATACTTTTTCAAATCATTTCTTTTTGAATTTTTAAACTAATGTTTGCAATTCCCTTCTCTCTGAAAATGTCATGTATCAAATGTACTTAAGAAAGTTTAATTTCTCTTTGTCACATAACACTAGTGAGTTAGTAATTGCATCTATTAGTTCTTTATCAATTAGTATTGATTTATTCATAATTTTGTGTATTTTTAATTACATAAATTATTTTAAAAGAAATAATTAATTACACACACGTTTGTAGTAATGAAGATATAATAGATAATAATATATTGTTTAAAGTATATTAGTTGTCTCTTATTTCTTAACTACATATATATTAAAACATAGTAATTAGCTATTGTCAAGTATTTTAGAATTAAAGTTGTATTTCTTTATTAGTATCAAGAATAATTATCTATTTATACCTTAAATAAGGCATTAAAAAAATTTAACTATATGAGAATTCTTTGAATAGATCCATGAACAACCACTGTCTGATTCGCTATTATTGATAAAAATGGACAAAATTATGACATCATTGATTTTTGAGTATTCTCTACAACACCTAAAATAGATATATCAATTAAGCTATTTGAAATAGGAAATGACATAGTTGATATAATAAAAAAATATGAACCTGAGATTATATCAATTGAGAAATTATATTTTCAGAATAACATCAAAACATGAATAGACGTAGCTCAAGCAAGATGAGTAGTAATGTATGAAGCAATGAGACATAGTTTACAAATACAAGAATACACCCCCCTTCAAGTAAAGAAAGCTATTACCTGAAATGGTCAATCAAAAAAACTTCAATTACAACGTGCTATTCAAATGATTTTTCAACTTGATGAGCTACCAACCCCTGATGATGCAGCTGATGCAATAGGTCTTGCCTATATGTGATGACTTAACTCAAAATAATTATTGATAATTTTCGCATTATTAATATAATTTTTCCACTTATTATAAGGACGTAGCTTAATTGAAAGAGTGTCTGCCCTCCGAAGGCAGAAGGCCTAGGTTCAATTCCTAGCGTCCTTGCCATATAAAGATAAATAAACTATTGTTAATTCAATAGTTTTTTAGTTTTTAACATTATTTTTGGTAGCAACTTGTGTATTTAGCATAAAACATTATATTTAATATACTTTATACTATAAATTACAAATCTATGTGGGATATGTTAAATAGTGTTGATCTATGAGGTCTTATGACTACATTACAACCATGAGTTATGGCAATTATAATTTTAATTGTTTGATACCTAGTGGCTAAACTTATTTCAAGTTTAGTAAAGAAAGGTTTAGGTAAAGCTAAATTTATTACAAAAATACTTTCTAGTATTTGAGTAGATGTTAAATGAAAGACTTTATCTGGTGTTGTGTCTAAAATGGTTTTTGTTGTAATTATGCTATTTGTTGTAGTACAAGCATTATGACAATTAGGATTAGATGAAATCAAAGAGCCAATTCAAGCGTTTATAAATCACTGATTAATGGATGTGTTAAAGGCACTATGACTAGCTGCAATTGCTTGGTTAATAGCTACTTTTTCTAAGCTTCTAGTAATTAAATGATGAAAAGCTGCTAATCTTGATAAAAAATTAGGAGAAGATGTTGCAACAGAAACAAGTATTACAGATACACTTTGAAATGTACTATATTGGTTTATTATTCTATTCTTTATACCTTCTATCTTATGAGCATTAGGTCAACAAGAATTACTTGAACCTATTACTAATATTATAAATGATATTACTGGATATATACCTAATATTATTGCAGCTGGTGTTATATTTGTAATTGGTTGGTTTATTGCTAAAACTTTAAGAAAAATTACTACTGGTCTTCTTTCGTCAATGTGAGCAGATAAGGCTAGTGAAAAAATTGGACTTAAGGATTTTGCAGTATCTAAACTAGCTTGAACAGTTGTATATGTTATAGTTCTAGTTCCAATTTTAATACAAGCATTAGATAAATTAGCAATTGAGACTATCTCTGGTCCAGCTAAAGAAATGCTTAATACAATGATGAGTACACTTCCTGGTATATTTGCTGCTGTAGTAATTATCTGAATTTCATATGCCATTGGTAAGTTTATATCTAAATTAGTAAGTGAATTACTTTCAGGTATATGATTTGATAAAGTACTTGGTCTAGTAGGTCTTAATAGTAAATCTAAAACCTCACCTTCATCTATGGTTGGAACATTAGTTTTTGTTTATATACTATTACTTGCTGTTATAGAAGCTGCAAATCAAATTGGCTTTGGTTGAATATCTGCTATTGTTAATCAATTTATGTGATTTGCTACTAATGTTCTTGTTTGAGTTATTATATTTGGTATTGGTATGTTTCTTGCTAATCTAGCGGCTAATGCAATTAAGACAACATCTGATTCTAAAATTCTTCCTAAAATAGCTAAATGAGCAATTATTATTCTTACAGCATTTATGTGATTACAACAAATGTGATTAGGTTGAGATATTATTACTCAAGCATTTACACTATTATTAGGTGCATGTGCTGTAGCGTTTGCTCTAGCTGTTTGACTTGGTTCAAAAGAGGTTGCATGAGAAGAAGTAAAAGCATTTCTTGCAAGAATGAAAAAATAATTTCAAAATACATTTTTCTAAAATACTAATTTAATTATTAGTATTTTTTTTGTATTTTATTATACTTGCTTAGTGAATAATTATTTATTAAGAAAAATATATGAAATTTATAATTCCAATTGTACTATTGCTAGTACTTGTGACATGATTTGTATTACCATGACCTGAATCAATGATTTGAGCAATTGTTATTGATGTAGTTTTAATACTACTATCAGTAAGAATTGTTTCTCCAAAAACAGTTAAGACAGTAGAGTTCTTTTGAAAATTCAATAGAATACTACGTCCAGGACTCAATTTTATTATTCCTATTGTTGAGACTACAAAAAATCAAGTACTTAATAGAAGAAACTTCCCTGTTGAAGTTGAATGAGTTACACAAGATAATGTAACTGCATATATTGGATTAAATGTTATCTACTATGTAAATGATGAATGAAATAATACTGATAATTGAAACATCTTTAGATCAATTTATGAAATAGATGATCCTAGAACAATGATGAGAGCAACGATTGATGAACAACTTAGAGCTATGATTGTTAGCTTTACTCACAAGAATATTTTTGCAAAAAGAGAAGAAATTGGTCAAGCAATAGAAGTTAGGCTAAGGGAAAAACTTTCTACATTTGGTTTTACACTTGATTCTATTCAAGTAAGAGATGTAAAATTAGAAGGTACAGTAATGGCTGCCATGAATAAAATAGTAGAAACGGAAAAATTTAAGGAAGCAGCACTTAATGAAGCTGAAGCACAAAAAATTATGCAAGTAAAAGAAGCAGAAGCAGAGAAAGAATCTAAAATTCTTCTTTGAGAAGGTATGGCAGGACAAAGAATGAAAATAGCAGAAGGTTTTAAAGA
>CALLPO010000002.1 GCA_938015605.1 uncultured Candidatus Altimarinota bacterium
TTTGTTTCACTTATAAATCATCCAAGTTTCTGATAAATCTTGTTTAATATTCCTTCATAAGCTTTGTCTATATTTCTTATTAAATAACAGTTTACCAAAATAAAAATATACAAAATATCCTAGTAAATATGCAATAGTAATTAGTGCTAAATTCCCAATAAAAGGAACTATTCAAATATAGGGAATAAATAAGCTCAGTACTAATAAATATTTAGCATCACCAGCTGCCCAAATTCAAAAGTAATACAAAATAAAACTTACCACAAATGTTGCAATAATTTGCAGAGAGAAAAAAAGGGGACTAATCTCAGATAATCATGGAAGAAAATTAGGTGCTATTCAAAAGAATAAGATAGCTCACCAAAAAGGAATAAGTATTAATAAAAAACCTAAATATTTATTAGGTATTATTTTTGTTTTAATATCTGAAGAAATTATTCTGTAGTTGATATACAGAAAAGGTATTGCAAGGATGTAAGTGAAAATATCCAAAGTAATTGATTAAGAAAATTATATAGAATATAATAAACTTATTAGTATTTTTTACAAGATTTAATATTTTCTTAAGAATCATTATTATGATAGACTTACTTTTGACACAATTAGATAAATCAATAAAATAAAAGTAGATATGAGAATTGTTCTCATTTATATAAACTAACTATTAAAATATGGAAGAAAGTAATATGTTAAATGCATTAGATAATGCAAGAGTACAAATGAAAAAGGCATGTACAATTTCAAATTCATGTTCAATTGATGCCAATGAATTTGAGGTAATATCTCACCCTAAAAGGGTAATTGAATTAAGTATTCCTGTAAGAATGGATGATGGGAAAGTTAAATCTTTTACTGCTTTTAGATCTCAACACTCTGATGCTAGATGACCTTTCAAATGAGGAATTAGATTTCATCAAGATGTAAGTAGAGATGAAGTAAAGGCATTGAGTATGTGGATGAGTTTCAAATGTAGTGTAATTGATATCCCACTTGGAGGTTGAAAAGGTTGAATTATTGTCAATCCAAAGGAATTGTCTGCTTGAGAATTAGAAAGGCTTTCAAGATGATATGTTAGAGGACTTTATAAATATATTGGACCAGGACAAGATGTTCCTGCACCGGATGTTAATACTACACCTCAAATAATGGCTTGGATGATGGATGAATATTCTTTACTTGTGTGAAAATATTCTCCTGGAAGTTTTACTGGTAAACCTCTTACTTCAGGTGGTTCTGAATGAAGATGAACAGCTACTGCTCAATGAGGAGTGTATGTTCTACAAAAAGTACTAGAACTTGATTGAGATAGCATTAAATGAAAAAAAGTAGCAATCCAATGAGCATGAAATGCAGGTCTGATTATGGCTGAATTACTTGTAGAACTTGGAGCTACTATTGTATGAATCAGTGATTCTCAATGATGAGTGCACAATGATAGTTGAATTGACATTGGAAAAATTTCAATGTTGAAATCTCAAAGAAAATCTGTAGTCGAATATAGTGATGCAGAACAACTAGGAGCAAAAGATGTTTTAGAAGTAGAATGTGATATTTTAGTTCCTGCAGCTCTAGAGAACCAAATAACTCCTGACAATGCTTGAAATATCAAAGCTAAATATATTCTTGAACTAGCAAATTGACCAGTTACTTCTCAAGCTGATGAAATTCTCTTTGAAAATGGAACTACAGTTATTCCAGATATTCTTGCTAATGCAGGGGGTGTTATGGTGAGTTATTTTGAACAAGTTCAAAATGATAATAATTTTTACTGGGAAGCACCTGAAATTGATGCTAAACTTTTTAAAAAAATTACACATGCAGCTGAGGGAGTATATTCTACAGCAAAAGAGAATTCAACATATATGAGAAATGGAGCTTATATTATAGCCATGAATAGAATTTTTGATGCTATGAGAGATAGAGGGGAAGTATAAAAGTACTTTTGCATTTTTATTTAAAATTATTAATATCTAGGTATATTAATAATTTTTTATTGTAACTATTATGAAAAAACTAATCCTAGGAGTATGTCTTACTCTTTTACTAACTTCTTGTTTAGGTAGTGAAGAATCTGTTGAAGAAACTTCAACAGATTGAACTATTGAAAGTACTATTGAAAAAACAGTAGAAGATGAATGAAATGCTGAGGTAGAAAAAGAAAAAATAGATGAAACTGTAGAAACTCCTTTAGAGGAAGATGAAAAAACAGAAGTAGTTATTGAAAAACAAGTAAATGAGCCTAGTGAAGTTGAAGTAAAGGTAGAAGAAAAAGCTGAAATTGAAAACAAAGATTCACCTGTCGTAAGTGAGGTAAAACTAGATCATGAAGAAACTACACCAATTCCAGAAGAATTAACAGAAGAATTGACAGATGATATTATTGATGATATTGATGCTATTTTAAATGAAATATAGTAATGAAAGACAATTTTAAAAACATTACTGAAATAATAAATAAGGGGGAAGAAATATCTCCTTTTTTATTTCTTGGTGAAAATACTGAAATGCTAGAGGCTCAGGTATTTCAGCTTGCAACTACCATTTTAGATGAGTATTCTGTCCCTCATGTTAACCTCTTGAAGTTAGAAGATAATTGAGAAAATATTAAAATAAAAGACATCAAGGAATTTATCAAGCCATGAGAACTTGGAACTCCATACAAGTTCCAAATATTTTTGATAGAAAATGTATCAAGGATGACATTGCAATCATTCAACAGTTGTTTAAAATTTTTTGAAGAACCGGGACTTCAGAATATCATCTTTCTTACTAATAAATCTGAATCAGGTGTTTTAGATACTATTCTTTCTAGAGTTCAAACTATTCACTCATGATTACATAAAGCCTTAGTTGAAGATGCTTTTTATTTTTCACTTTTGGATAGTTATTTAGATAAAAAATCTCCAGAGATATTTTCTTATTTTTTTAGAAATAAGCTTGAGAAACATGACTATATTACGTTCCTTAAAAACATGATACTATATGCTAAAAAACATTGAGTATTCTGTGATCTACTTGAAGATTTAGACGAAGATATCAATCTTGTACAAGGGAATAATGTGAATTGAAAATATATAGTTGATAAATATTTATTAAAGATTTAACTACCTTAAAATAGAGGGGAAAACACTCATATGAATAAAAGAGCTTTTACATTAGTAGAAATGTTAGTAGGAATTACTATTTCTATGATTTTAATGACTTCTATTTGAGTGTTTATTTCTAGTTGAATGAGTAATATTGCTTTTCAGCAAAAGATTCTCAGTGATAATCAAAGTTTCACTGCTCATCTGTGAGATATTCAAGAACTTGTTTCTGACTCTACTCATATTGCTTTTTCTGGTTCTACAGGAGTACTATTAAAATCTACTCAGAACTTTGATACATGATGATACACATATCTGTGAACTAAAACTATCACTGATAATTATTGCCAAGAACTAGACACAAGAAATACAACTCATCTATTTACAAGTAATTTTATTCCATATGAAGAAATTTGAGAAGATATAAATTCTACTTTTTCTGATATAGAAAATTCTGATATTACAATATGATGAATTACCTATAGATCCAATACTAAAAATCATCAAATTTTAGATAGTACAAACAGTGTAACTGTAGTTTGAAAAGATATCTTTTGAAACAAGATGTCTGAGGGAAGTGTTTGAACAGGAGTATTTTTAAATTCTCCAACATGAATGGTGGAGGTGGATTCAAAACTGGTATTTTCTGACACTCTGAATAATAGGATTCTGTACCTTTCTTGAGGACTTGTTTATACTCTTCTTGATGAAAAAAATTGATTACAGGAACCAACATGATTAGCATACTCTTGAGGAACTTTGTATATATCTAATTCTGCTAAGTGAGAAATTTTAAAATTTTCTTCCGTAGAACAAACAGTGAATCCTGATTTGGAAATATTTTTTACTCCTGATGTGGATTTTGATGCTGATAGATTTAGTGTTTCAATTCATTGATGAAGTGTAACTCTTGATTCCTCAATGGATAAGTCTAACTTTACTCTAGTAACAGATAGTAACTCTGATGATAATATTACTGTTTTATGAAATGTTCTTAACTATTATTATATAAGTAGTTTTACTGCTGAATCTGCTCAGAGTTCTTGTGCTTGAACAGAATTTGAAGAAGCTTGAGGTAACCTTATTCAGTGTACTCAATCATGAACATGAACTGTTGCAAATATGGACACTAACACATTTAATGCATGAACAGATTATTGAATAAATATTACAAATGTTCTACCATTATTAACTGGAGAAAATCACTACTATGTATCTCTAGATTTTCATGATTGAGCTACTTTATCTTATTCAGAAAAGTTCCCTTATTTCACTCAATGAGATTGAGATATTTTCACAAAAGATGATAATATTTTAGAGATATTTACAGGAGGATTACTATATCCAACATGATTGTGATTTAATGGTTGAAATTTAATTGTAAACACTTTTGAAGATAGAAAAGAACAAGAATTTGATTTAACATGAAATTATGTGTGAGATTCACCTTTAATAGGCTTTAGTGAAAGTGTTTTTAACAATTATCCAGAATTTTCTATACTAGATAATCCAATTAAGGATATTATTATTGATACAACAGGGAATTTTTTAAATCTAAAATTAGATTATTATAAGTTCTTAAATTGTTTTAATTCAGATGAAAAAGTAGAAAAAACTCTTTTACTTAAAAAGAGTT
The DNA here is from genome assembly GCA_938015605.1 of uncultured Candidatus Altimarinota bacterium. Classification (GTDB taxonomy): domain Bacteria; phylum Patescibacteriota; class Gracilibacteria; order BD1-5; family UBA6164; genus CALLPO01. The sequence continues at coordinate 4,723 of CALLPO010000002.1, forward strand.
TTTAGGAAAAGAATGAGTTCTTCCCAGAATGTCATTTTTTTTTCAGGAAGAATTATTTCTTCTTCAGTAGTATTTTCAGTAATTTTTTCGTCTTTTTTTACTTCTAGTTTCTTCTCTAATTCAGCAAGAATTTTTTGTTCTTTTTTCCATTCATCACTATTTTTAGCTGCAGCTATTTTTTCTTCTGCTAATCTTCTGGCTTCTTCCTGAGCTTCTTGAAGCTTCCTAATTTGATAAGCACTCATTCTTGGTTTTGATCACCCTGGACTATATTCTGATGGCATGATTTATTAGTTAATTATATTTCTTTTCTTTCTTTTAGAGCATTTGTAAGAGTGATATTATCTGCATACTCTAGGTATCCTGAAGATAATCATCTACTGAGTCTTGTTATCGTAACTTTGTGTTTAAGTTTCTTTGTTGTGATTTGTTCTGTAATATAGCTGGTTGTTGCTTCTCATTCGATATTTGGATTTGTTGCTATGATGAGTTCTATATTTTTTTCAGATGTTTCAATTCTATTAAATAGTGAGTTGAAATTCAAATCTCACACAAATACTCAGTTGATAGGAGAAATGGCCCCTCATAATATATGGTAGACTCAATCAAAACTCCCTGACTGCTCAATGCTAATCATATCTAGATATTCTTCAACTATAGCAATACAATATTTGTCTCTAGAGCTGTTTTTGCATGTACTACATTGTATTTGAGAAATGTCTGTGAGAGAATGACATACTTCACATGATCAGATTTTATCTTTAATGTTTACTAAATCATTTTTAAGGCTTTCTATGTAGTTTTGGTTTGAATTCAATAGAAAAAAGGCAAGTTTACTTGCTGATTTTTCTCATATTCAAGGAAGATAGGAGATGGAATGGATTAGTTTTTTTAAAGCTTCTGGCATAAAAGTAGGGTTTCAACAGAAAAGTTATTAATTATAGTATAAAAAAAAATACTTAATTTTCAAATTAAGTATTTTAATTGTTATAAACGTATTGAACTCATTGTTTAATAACAAGATAATCAGGTTCAACAACTTTTTCCATATCTTGTTTTGCAGATTCATCCTTATCTATATTATCACTACTTTCAAGTTGAGATATTTTAACTGTAATAATTTCTTTTTCTGATAATAATTGATTCTTTTCTCTTTCTAATTCTCTTATTTCATATCCTGCAGTTGCATTAGCATTTAGACTCCATACGTAGTAGAAAAATAGAGAAATAATAAGACCCATCATTATTACAAAAGTTGAGTTAACTCATTTTGTAAGCTCTTGTTTAGCTTGTTTTCTTTTAGAAACAAAAGTTTTTTCATAGTCTTTGATGGTAATCTTTGAATTCATATTAGTGCTGGGTTCATTATTATAATTTTGTAGCTCATCTAGCTTTAGCACTTCTACTTCTTGGGTTGAACTCTATTTCTTCACTAGTTGGAAGTATAGGTTTTTTGGAATGTAGTTTTAAACTTTTTGTATGATGACATGAGCATATCAGGTCAGAGCATATACAATCCCTTGTTTCTTTTTTCATTATTTTTTTTGTAATTCTGTCCTCAAGTGAATGAAAGCTTATTACAAAAATATTTCCATCTGGTTGCAGTAATTCAATTGCATGTGGTAGAGAAGTCTCAACAGCTTCTAATTCTTTATTTACTTCAATTCTTAGTGCTTGGAATATTCTTGTTTTCGTTTTAGGAAAACTCAGTATTTCATCCAAAAAATCAGCTAAGTCTTTTGTGGTTACAAATTTTTTCTCTTTTCTTCTCAGGAGCATTCTATCAGCTATTTTCCTAAAACTTGGATCTTCTCAATAGTATCTAAATATATCCTCTAATTCTTTTTTACTTGAGAAATTCACTACTTCAGCAGCAGTTTTTCAAGTTGATGTATCAAATCTCATATCAAGAGGTCAGTCTTGTTTGAAACTAAATCACCTGTCAGCTTCATCTACATGAAGGGAAGAAATTCCTAAATCATAGTAGATTCCTGTAATACTCTCAATTCACACTTTTTTTAACTCTTCTTTCAAATGCATGAAATTAGAATGTATGAGTATAATTTTAGTTTTTGTATTTATTTTTTCTAAATTTTGTTTGGCTAGTTTAAGATTTCTCCCATCAGCATCAAATCCAACAAATATATCTCATTCTCACATTTTTTGTATAATTTGTCCAGCATGTCATGCCATTCAAAGAGTACAATCAACTACAATATTTTGTCTATCCGAGAATATTTCAATTGAATCAACTAATTCATTTAATAAGACAGATATATGCCTTGGGTCTTTTTCAAGGGTAGTCATTTTACAGTAGTTTTGTTAACAAAATGTTAAAATCTTGGATTTGTTAGTGTTTCTAAGCAAAACTCTATATCTATTTATATGGTTTTTGTGCGAGTTGTCAAAGTGTTTTGTATAAAACAAGTAGACAAAAACAGTTTTTTAGTTTGTTATAGTATAGCTATCTAAAATTAGTTTTTAACAATTTGTTAACAAAAGTCTATTTTAAAGAAAGGTGTATAATTTATATATATAAATAAACACAATAAAAAATTTTACTTTCAATAAAAGATTACTAAAATGGTAATGTTTTAATATTTGTGAATCTGAACAAACAAAATAATGATAAAAATTAAAAAATTAAAAGTCTCAGCATGAGATAAAGAGATACTCAAATGAGTAAGTATGGATTTTGAACTTGGGAAAAATTACTGTCTGCTTGGAACAAATTGAAGTGGGAAATCTACTTTGAGCTCGACACTCATGTGAAGCCCTAAATATAAGGTGACTTGAGGTGATGTTACTATTGATTGAAAAAACCTTTTAGATCTTAATCCTGAAGAGAGAGCAGCTCAATGATTATTTCTTTCTTTTCAAAATGTTCCTGAAATTGCTTGAATTAGGCTGAGTGAATACTTAAGAACTATTTACAATATTAGTCTAAAGAATGCTTGATCTGATGTAAAAGAACTTTCACCATTTATCTTTAAAAGGTTCATTAAAAAATACTTAACTGAGTTAAGTATTGATGAAAAATTTCTAGATAGAGACTTGAATGTTTGATTTAGTGGAGGAGAGAAGAGAAAAATTGAAATTCTCCAAATGAAACTTATCTGACCAAAGTATATCATTCTTGATGAAATAGATTCTGGACTTGATTTAGATGCTTTTAGAAAAGTAGCTGAACTCCTCCAATCTATTAGTAATGAAACTAACACTCTTATTATCATTACTCACTACTTCAAGATTCTTGATTACATTCATACTGATGAAGTTTATGTACTTAAAGATTGAGAGGTAATAAAAAAAGGCTGAAGTAGCCTTGCAAAAGAAATTAGTGAGAATGGTTTTGAGAATTTGTTAGACTAAAATCTAAATAATTTCTTCATTTTATCAAAACCAGATTGTTTCGATCTTACTACAGGTCTAGAAGGAATTCCTCCAATTACTTTTTGTACAAAATCCCTAGCACCTTCTATTATTTCCCCCAAATCCTCTCTTCAGATCATTTCTACAGGAATTCTTTTTCAAACCTGTTCTAAATCAAATTTACTACCAGTAGTACTTGGTTCTCAATTTCATCTCATAGGTATCAAATTACTAAATATATAAAGTTAATATAATTAATTTATAACAAATGTCAACTAAAGAGAAAAAATCAACAGTAACTACTTCATGAACTTGGGATTTTCAAGATGATGTAAAATATACAAATGAAGCTATTCAAGGGATCAATGAAAAGGTAGTGAGACAAATCTCTCTAGCTAATAATGAACCTGAATGGTTACTTGAATCAAGACTTAAGGCTTTGAAAATGTATGAAGAGATGAGTTTGCCTAAATGGGGACCAAGCCTAGATAAATTGGACCTAGACTATATTTACTATTATGCAAAACCAGAAGGAGGTTGAGCAAAAAAAACTTGGGATGAAGTTCCTGAGAATATCAAAAATACATTTGATAGACTCTGAATACCAGAAGCTGAAAAGGCTAGTTTAGCATGAGTTGGAGCACAATACGATAGTGAAGTTGTATACCATAGTTTGAAACAAGAGCTTGTTGATCAAGGAGTAATTTTTGATGATACTTCTATTGCAGTGAACAAATATCCAGAAATAGTAAAGAAATATTTTGCTAAATCTATTCCACTAAATGATCACAAATTTTCAGCTCTTCATTATGCTGTTTGGAGTGGAGGAACATTCTTATATGTTCCTAAGGGAGTAAAAATTGATGAACCTCTTCAATCATATTTCAGAATGAATAAAAAATCAGGTGGTCAATTTGAACACACTATGATAATTATTGAAGATGATGCTGATGCTCATTATATTGAATGATGCTCTGCTCCTAAATATGATGAGAATTCTCTTCATGCTGGATGAGTAGAAATATTTGTCTGAAAAAATGCTCATATGAGATATTCTTCAGTAGAAAACTGGAGTTTAGATACATTTAATCTCAATACAAAAAGAGCAATAGTCTGAGAATCAGGATATATGGAGTGGGTTGGTTGAAACCTATGAAGTAATACAACAATGTTGTATCCTTGTAGTGTTCTACTATGAGATAACTCCAAAGCAGATCATTTATGAATTGCACTCGCTTCTGAAGGTCAAAATCAAGATACATGAGCAAAAGTTATTCATATAGGAAAAAATACAGCGAGTAATATCCTGAGTAAGTCTATTTCTAAGTGAAACTGAATTTCTACTTATAGAGGTTTAGTAGACATTAAAAAAACAGCAGATAATGCTGTTTGTAAGGTAGATTGTGATGGACTTCTCATTGATAAAACTTCAGCTAGTAATGCTATTCCTGATATCAGGGTAGCAAACTCATCAGCTGTTATGGCTCATGAAGCCAGTGCTGGGAAGATTAATGAAGATGATTTGTTTTATCTTCAGTCTAGGTGAATCTGAGAGGATGAAGCAAAAGCCATGATCGTTAACGGTTTTGTTTCACCAATTATGAAGGAGTTACCTCTTGAGTATGCTAGTGAAATGAATGTGTTGATTGCTATGGAGATGGAGGGGGGGATATAAATTAAACAAGAAAAAAGACCTCTTCAGGTCTGTAAGCCTGTAATATAAACAGTTGCCAAAATGTATGGAACTAATATACAGACATTTACTTGAAATAAT
>CALLPO010000003.1 GCA_938015605.1 uncultured Candidatus Altimarinota bacterium
ATTATACCCCTAATGAAATTCATGAAGAATCACTTAAGAATCAAAAATCTCCTAACTTAGCAGTATAAATTACAATACATACTGAGAGATTTACCTATCTTAATATTCTTATCTTGCTGTCCAGGAAAGGGAACCACTAAAATACTCTATAAGCTCCTTTTTCCATTTGATTTGCTGACTTGGATGAACTCAATATTCAGAGAGTATCTCTGCTTGTGTTTTCTGTTTCGAAATGAGTTCCATCACGACCTGAAATTTAAGCTGCTTCGAGTACTTTTTACGACCTTTTGGCATAGTAAATTTGTAAATGAATAAATAGAGATTTTTCTATCTTATTTATTCTTAATGTTTCTTATATAGTTGTCCAGAGAGGGGGACCATTATAGGGAGAAGCCCACGGCTTAATAAAAAGGTTATCGAATCTTGATGATTTTAATTCAAAATAACATACTCCATTACAGGTCTTCTTAGGAAAGTTTTCTTCTGGCATAAGAGAGTTTTGAGGACCTGTAATGTACTAATTCCTACACTGTCAGTATTTAAATAAATTACAATCGTATCTAGGTAAACTATATTTTCTATTAACAATATCACTTTTTGAAATGTCCTTTGGATCTACACAAAAACTATATTGAATACTATTATTTAATGAATCTATAACATCTTTATTGAATGAATCGCTTCATCAAAAAGGATAACAAAAAGTATTTATTTCTACTCCAAACTGATTCTGTAAAAAGATATTACTTTGATTAATTTCTTCGATTAATTTATTATTTGGGACTGTTGTTAATAAATGGTGAGATCTAGAATGTCATCAAATTATTGATCATGATTCTATAATATCACTTATTTGGTTTTTATCCATATATCGTTTTTTATGCAACTGACTAGAGTCAACTCTTAAAATATTCATTATTCACATCAAAATATTTGACTTCAATTCACAATCTGAAATATAATTTATTTTCTTTATTAGGTCAGTTTTAAAATCATTATCTTGCATTTTGTAAGCATCTTGATTCGTAAAATAACTTATACTTATTCATTTTTCTTTTATAATTTGACAGAATATTTCATAGACAAATTCACTTCAGTATTCAGCAAGTAAATAATGAATAGAATGGACATCTAATAAAACTTCAGATTCAAGAGGTCAAGAAGAAATATAAAATATTCACCATAAATTTCTCCTATTTAAGATGGGTAGGACATATTTATGGTGATCGATTAATCAATCATCGAAAGTTAAAATGATTCACCTTGGAAGATTTGATTTTCATTGAATGTAATTAATCCAATCTTTTTGATTAACAAATCAATATTCATCTCAAAAAAAATCTAATTGTTGCTCGAAATCTGAAACATGCAAAAATTTTAAATTCGCAGAATTGTTTTCATTTCTAATATAATGATACATTACCGCCTTGCAGCAAGATTTATATTCTTCCATGATTTGACATAAAGTTATTTAATATTTCTATGTTATCCTTAACTCTTTGTATTGTATGATTATTGATATCTTCTTTGATTTGATCAGCTCATTTTATTCAACATCTTTTTATCAAATAATCATTCAAGCAATCAATAGTAATCTCGTTCATTGCAAGACTTGTGATTCAACTTCATGAAATACTGCGATCATTAATCTTTGTTGGATACTCTTGGATAGGAATTAAATGAAAATGTAGATGTTTAGACTCCTCTCAAGAGTTTAAAGACAAAATTTGTACAGTCTTTATTTCTTTTGATGAATCCCTAATAACTTTAGTAGAAACGTGAAGCGCTTCTCAAAGTTCATCTATTGCTTTTTTATCAATTGAATTATCATCAATTCAATGATGATGTTCTTTTAATACTAACAAACAATGAAAATCACACATTGGATTTATATCATGAATCAATATCCGATATTGAAAATGAGATTGAATTATTTGGAATGGATATGGAAATTCTTCAGAACAAAATAAGCAATTATTCATTTTTAAACTAAAATTTATAAAATTATTTTTGGACTGATATTTCTCGAGTGGATTCTTTTTCAAGTATTTCTCTAAATCTCTTCCCACTATTTCATGTTCAGAATTTCACATCATAATCTTTTATATCGAATGAAGATTCTCGGTATTTCAGTATAGAGTCTGTAATCTTATCTTGATTATATCAAACATTTACAATAGACTTTCGATCATTCCTATTGTTTTGTCTCGATCAAATATTAATAGAAGGTATTCATAAGGCAGGAGCTTGTCTAACTCAACAGCTTGAATTTCATACTATGCATTTTGAGTTCTTCAACAATGTCACAAAATCCTCAAAATCCAATGAATCGAATACTTTATAAAAAACATTCAGGACATCGTTAACAATACTGTTCTGCAAATTTTCATATATTATTTTAGATCAAGGATCATTGTTTGGATATATAATTATAAAGTTCTTTTTTGAGTCAACCAGTCACTGTATTACCTGTAAAGTATTATTTTTGATTGAATTAGCTTCTGTAGTTACTGGATGAAATAAGAAAATTCAATAATCATCAAACAATATATTATGTTTCTTTTTAAGATCTGTAATAAGAGGCAAATCATCTGACAACATAATATCAAACTCTGGTGATCAAATTACATAAATACGATTCTTACTTTCTCACATACGTTCTAAATTCGTTCAACATTCTTTATTTGAAACAAAATGCAAATGAGATAACTTACTAACAGAATGTCTTATTGACTCGTCTATACTTCATGAAGATTCTCATCATTCAATATGTATAACCATTACATTTTTAAATGATCAAGCAATAGCTCAAGCCAATGCATCAGGTCTATCTCAATGAACTACAATTGCATCAAATTTTAACTTATCAATATAGATAGATAGGCTTTCTATAAGTTTAGCTAGTCACAACTCAGGTGATTGATTCTTCTCGTATTTATCATTCAAAAAAATATTCTTGTGTTGCGATCTTAAAATCTCATTAACAGTAAATCAATATTTCTCATCAATATGCATTCAAGTTACGAACACATGTGAATCAAGAAAATTACTCATTTCAATAGCTTGAATGAGAGGTTTAAGTTTTCAATAATCTGCTCTTGTTCAGGTTACAAATAGGATCTTTTTCATGATTACTCAATATCTGAATATGTAATATGAATTCATTCACCTAAATCTTTAGTAGCTTTTTTTCAGATAACTTCTTCAAAATGTTCAGCTGGTATCTCTCAAGTTCATGGACGCTTTACTCGGATGTTATCTTTAGTAAATGATTCTCATTTTTTTATATCTTGGATTGTAACAATTGTTGCAAATGCAAATTTTATACACGGTTCTTCTTCTTTAGTAGGTCATTTTTTTCATCATCTACATTGAGCCATTATATTAGCTCAGTCAATTAGCTCAGACAATGCAGTTCAATCCATTGAACAAACAATATCTGGTCATTCTCTATCCATAGTATCTGTAAAATGTCTTTCTAATATTGAAGCTCATAATGCTACTGCTCATAAGCAGGCATGGTTAGTAACGGTATGATCTGATAATCATACTACTGCATCAGGAAATTCACTCTTAAGCTCAGTTACTCATCATAACCTTACTATGTTATATGGTGTAGGATACACATTTGTACAATGTAATAAGCCAAAAGACACTCATGCTTCTCTCATAATCTCGACACTTTTTCTGACACTATCAACACTATTCATTCATGTAGACAAAATTATTGGTTTTCAGAATGAGGAAATATGACGAATAAGAGGATAATTATTACATTCTCAGCTTCAAATTTTATATGCCTTGACTCAAAACGACTCTAGTCTATCTGCAGCTTTTCTTGAGAACGGGGTACTAATAAATATTCAACCCTTTGCTTCAACGTACTTCATTAACTCATATTCATTATCTTCACTAAGAGCGCATTCACTCATTATTTCATGAATAGATTTTGAAGCATTTCATGGAATTACCTTTTTTGCTTCTGCAGTCATTTCATCTTCAATAATATGAGTTTGATGCTTAATAACCTCAGCTCAATTAGCTAATGCGACATCAACGATTTTTTTAGCTTCCGACAAAGATCAGCCGTGATTAATTCAAATTTCAGCAATTACTAATGGTTTGTAATTTTCTCATACAATCCTACTTCCTATTGCAAATGTTGGGAATAATGTATCTTCATTATTATTCATTCTCGTTGCCAAGAAAAATAAAATCACTTTTAATGTTGACATTTATCTGTATAAGTGTTTTATTTTAAACATCTTACTTCGAGATAATAATGAATAAAATTTGAATATACAGGTGAGTTTTTGATCCAGTTCATAAGGGTCATATTTCAACAATAGAAGAGTCTATAAAAAAAGTATGACTCGAAAAATTATATGTAGCAGCAAAAATAATTTGAAAGAAGAACCCTTATTGCTGAATTGAAGAACGCAAAAGAATGCTATTGTTAGCATTAGATAATCATAACCTTCCAATTGAAATCATCCAACAAGATCCAAGATGACACTCTTATGACTTGAAACAACTAAAAAATAAACATAATAGCAATCTAATCAATATTTGTGGTTCAGATAAAATTATTCGTGAAATGAATATATATTGAAATTCATGAGATACGTTCTTATCTATAAATAGAAACGGATATAAGAATAGTATTGAAGCATTAAAAACAAGTAAAAAACTTCTAATAAATTTACTAGAAGTAGATGTGTTCAATACTTCATCTACTGATGTACGTCAAGGTTTCCATCAATGAATATTTAATCAACCAGATAAATTAAATAACAATGTCTCTGGATTTATAAATGAACTTAATCTATATAGAACTCATTGAGAAATATTATCTCATCACAATTACATCACAAATCGAAACGAGTATAGAAAAGTAGTACAAAAAAAATTTCCGGATCTTAAGATATTTTCTATCAGTATCCCTATATATAAAGAATGACAAAGTTGAGAATGAGCTTTTGACAGTTACATAAGACATATAGTCAATGCACTAAGTCTTGAGGGAGAACAACTAATGAAGTTAGTCAAAGAAAGTTTTATAATAAAGAAGAATTATCAAAATAGTTTTGTATAAAAATCAGTTTTCAATTTAGAATTTAACCTCATTTTCAACAACACATTAATCAAATCATTATCACGAAAATTATCATTTTCTGACAACATTAAAAATTCGTCGAAATTCATAAATCTATTTTCTATCAATTCTCAACCATCAAGATTAAGGTCTGTATTTTGCTTGCATCACTTTGCAATAAAATAATGAGATTCACGAACAACTGAACTATAGGAACTAGGAATCGTTTTTCGTAAAAATATCTCTTCACAAACAAGTCCTGTTTCTTCCAACAACTCACGTTCAGCACTTTGGATTGGATCTTCTCATTCTTCACACTTACCTCAAGGAAGAGAAATGAATGGATCTCTGTGTGGTTGCTCTTGTCTTTGTACTACAATTTTATTTTCAACCACAGCAAAAACTGTTGCTGTATTGGGCTTCTTAACTTTCTCAAAAGTCTTCACTGTTCAATCATACATTTCTTGTTCTCGCTGCCATGTTTCATAAACTTTTCATTTAAATACACACTTAGCATCTTCTGGTATATATAACTTGGATTTTGTCATAGTAATAGTATTAATATATAAAAAGTAATAATTGTATTATAGTAATTTTTCTCTTTAAATACAAACACTTATTCATGGCAAAAATTAAAGTATTATGAATTATACCTGCTAGATGAGGATCAAAATGAATACCGTTAAAGAATATTAGATTGTTGAAAAATAGACCACTTATTGAATACACTATTTCAGCAGCTAAGAAATCTTGAATATTTGATGAAATATGCATATCAACAGATAACGAAAAAATTGGTGGTTTTGCAAGTAAGCATAAAATAGATTATATCAAAAGACCAAATGAAATATCATGAGATTATTCAACTTCAATAGAAACTGTTATTCATAGTTTAAATCAGTATCAAAAAAATTGAAAAGTATTCGATGTTGTAATTTTATTACAACCAACATCACCATTAAGAACTTCAACTCATATAAAAGAATCTTATAAAAAATTCATTAACTCTTGATGTAAGAGTCTTTATAGTATTACTGAATGCGAAAAGCATCCATATAAATCATTCATATCTTTAGAAGATGGTCATTCATTAAAACCTATGTACGGCAGCGAATTTCTTTCAAAGCCAAGACAGGAACTTCCAAGAGTATACAATCAAAATTGAGCAATATATATAAACTATTCGAAAGATATAATAAAACATCAAGACTTTTATATTGAACCCATATGTTGATATATAATGGAAAAATCAGATTCAATTGATATTGATGACTTATCTGATTTAGAATTAGCTAATATTTATCTTGATAAAAAAAATGACTAAAATAGATCTCTCCCAAACTATAGTACTTGTCTGAGGACCTTTCACATGAAAGAGTATTTTAACCGCAGAAATTTCAAATAAGTTATGATACTTTAATATAGTATCTACTGATATCATAAGAAACATTCTGAGACTTCAAAAACCAAAGACTTCTATTCATACTTCTACCTCAAACTTAGATTTAAATTGATTTAATGAGCAAAGATCTATCATCTCAGATATAATAATGTGACTACTTCCAAACTATTACTTAAGATGAGAGAAGACAATTATTGAATGAGCTCATCTGAATTTTGATTTAATTCAATTTTGTTTAGCTAACTGATGAACATGCATATACTTAAAGAATAATTTATCTTGGGAAAAAAGAGTTAGATTAAAATCTGAGATTACACCAATTACAAAAGTAATTAAAAATAATGTAGAATCTCTAACCACATATACAGAGGATTTAGAAATATCAGATATGAAGTACATTAAGAATAAAAGCATTTATCATGATATTGAAAATTGTCTATATAAAGATTGCCTTAAAATGTGAGTACCAATAATTGAATACACAAGACTTTCCAAGGTATTTGAACTAATTAAATCTAAATATATCAATAATATCTAAACTAAATGCTATGTTCGCTACCTGTTGTTCTTCTTGTTCTAGTAAAGAAAAAGCATTCAATAAACTAGAGAACGATGTTAGAGCAACAGCTCAGACTCGTGCAAGCAATAGAGCTATCTAAGATCTGATTGGTGCTGTGGAAGTATCGACTGAAGAGATATAAAAACCAGTATCTCAGTCTAGATCTCCAACTCTCAAGTTGGTTGAGAGGTAGTACAGCCAGTAACATCTGCTACAGGAAAAAGTCCTGCTCAGATGAAGTTACTCAGATCTTTGATAAACAACAAATATAAATATCAAGAAGTAATAGATCTTTTGAACAAGATGCCGAGTATGACAAGAGAGAAGCCCATGGCTTAATAAAAAGGTTAGCGAATCTTGATAATTTTTTAATTTAAAATAACATATTCTAGTTTTGCAGGTCCACGCTACACGTATATCCTTATTTATACTCACACCTATTACCTACTATCTGAATAATAGAAAGTTATAGGAAGAGGACCTGTAAGGAATCTGAAACATATTATACTAATAAAAATAATAAATCATTTATTATTATATATCTTATGAAAGTGAATGACTTTTAGTTTGATATCATTTTCCTGAAAGAGATGATGAGAACTTGAGAGTTTGAGATCTTACAAACCTATATAGCTACTTCAATCAATACATATTCCTTTTTTCCTTAGAAAATCATTTAATATATTTCTCCTTATCTTTACAGAAAAGCCTTATATACTGAGGTATAAAGACTCTTCGGTATGCAGGTCATATCTTTTTCAACCCTTGTAAGATTGCTTCCCCAGTAAGATCGGCCTGTTCGAATATGCCTCCACGCTCTCCAGATAACTTCAGAAAAATTACTATTGTATCTCTAATGGGTATCATTCATCGAATAAACTAGGTTTTGCGAAAGGAGCAAACGAAAGACTTATCATTCGTTTGTACTTCATAAGTAAAAATATTATATAACTTACTTTAGTCATAAACCAATTCTTTGGTATTACAGTTCATTGAAGTTTTTTAGCTCTTTTCATTCTTTCTTTAACCAATTCAAACAAAGCTTCATTATGTCATTCAAACGCTTTGATATACGAATCTTTATGTAATGAGAGTTGATGAGCAAGTACATATGCTTGAGTCATTGCCAAATGTGCTCATTGTCCAGAGAGTAGAGTCGGACAACTTGCAGCATCTCATATAAGAATAGTACGTCATTTGTATCGCTGTTTCATGTGAACTTGAGCTATATCATCTACGAATACAAATGTATCGTCCTTCAATCAATCACAAACTTCTTTTCCTAAAGAGTATTGTGAATAATTCTCTTCGATAAACTTATGAGAGTTCTTTCTGATGTCTCACAATTTTTCTTTAGTATTTATTCAGCAGATTACTAATAAATCTTCGTTTATTGTAGGTATAGTTATCATCATTTTTCAAGGAGCTAGATGAGACTTAGCGTATCATTCATAATCTTTCAATTTTCATACTCCTCATAGGCGAGTGATAAGCACTTTTGAATCCATTCAATAAAGAAATTGTTGTTCATTTCATCGTACAAATTCACGTGTTGAAGAGTGTATTCCATCAGCTCAAATTACAATATCAAATACGTCATTTTTCCCACTATCAAAAGTGATGTGAACTCAATCGCTATGCTCCTCAAGAGAGGTAATGTAATCATCAAAACGAATAGCTTTCTTGTTCTGAAGTGCGTTGTATAGCTCTCTTTCCAAGTCTCCACGAGATATTGATATAAATTTATGTCATTTTGTTGCCATATAATCTTGTGTATCTTTTATACTAAACCCTCAAACTTTCTTTCAGCTGTCATTTAATACGTTTAGTCACTTAAATTGCTCACACTTTTTTTGAAGTGCAGGAAAAATTCACATTGCTTCTGAAATTTGTAATCATTCTCAGAGAAAATCAATCATGTATCATTCATCACGTAGCTCCTTTGCTTTTTCAACTACGATTGGTTCAAAGCCAAACTTTTGTAGTCGATAAGCGCAGGTTAGTCATGCTATTCAAGCTCAAGATATAAGAATCTTCATAAGTATTGTTCCCCACTAAATACATAAAGTATATTGAGAACTTTGTGATAATCAAAAAAATAATATAAATAGTTATATTTACATATACATTTATTTGGTATTACTTACTATATATTATTCTACTAATACACGCTTATAAATAAAACAAACCAAGCTAGCGTAGTACTGTACTATACTAGCTTTTCTTTGGGTACTCAGCTCATAGATACGCTCAAAATTCCATAAACTCTTGAGAGAGTAGTTGTTCAGTATTGTAATGGGACACTTTGAGAAAAAAAGCATGTGCCGTACCAAGCGGTATTCGCAACTTTGTTATTATGCTTCAGAGAACTTGAAATATTGTAGTCATAAAAAATTATTTTTTCATTGTTGAACAAAAATTTTCCTGTCAAAATAATTGTTTGGTATTTTTAGAAATTTGACATATAAAAACTATTATCTATAATAATAAAAGAGAAATTTTATATTATTGTATAACTTGATGAAAACTATATCATATAGCACTCTTTGAATATTGCTAACAATAATAGTATGATATCAAACATGTTTTGCTAGCATGTATTCTTTAGAGCCAAGAAAGTGAATTGTTATAAATCAATGTTTTTATATAGAAAATGTCATAAATACATTGCCTAAAACACATAATTCTTGATATCAGCAACAAGTAAATACTAATAAAACTTCATTATGCGGATCATGATATAAGTCAAATGGTTATGGAGGTTGTATGAAGGTTATTACATGATCAACTTGAAATTCAAATCATAATCAACAACCAACTAATAAAGCAACTTCACCATCATGTGG
>CALLPO010000004.1 GCA_938015605.1 uncultured Candidatus Altimarinota bacterium
AATGATACAGATACAACTAAAGTTATAGTTGATTGAACAAGTAATCCAATTAGTGGAAAAATTAAAATTGAAAAGTATTCTAATCAATGAACAACAGATCAAGATGATGATAAATCAACACTTGATACAGATGATGAACAACTAATTAATAGTTGAGAAACTGCTAAATTTAATATCAGAGTTACAAATGAAGGTACAGAAGATCTTATTAATGTTGTAATTACAGATAGTCTTACATGAACTACTTGTAATAAAACTATTGAATTATTAATAGTAGATCAAGTTGTTGAATATACTTGTATTAGAGATAATGCAACAACTCCTTATACAAATAGTGTTTCTGTAGTTGCTACAAATAAAGGAACAGGTCTAGCTGTTACTCCAGATGAAAATGATACTGATACAACTGAAGTTAAAATCAAAAGTACTAGTAGTGGATGATCAAATGGATGATCAGGTTCTAGTCCAGTATGTTATAATATTGAACAATCAGGTAATCAATATACTTGTACTGTTAATAAAAAAACATATACGAGTTGAACAGCATGAATTGATTGTCATGGAGATTGATCTTACGAAGAAGTAGCTACTAAAGCTAACTGAAGACTTGTACAGAATACTACTACAGGAAGATATGAATTTACAGTTACATGTTCTCCTAAAGATAATTGAGATGGAACAGTTACTGCTGTTGCTCCTCAATGTGATGTACAAACTTGAAGTGTTGCTGTAAACCAAAGTAATTGATGGTGAACAGTTGCTCCTCAATGTAAATTAACAACACCTGAGTTTTGTGGAAACTGAAAAGTTGAACCTAATAATAATGAACAATGTGATTGAGGTGATAGTTGTTATGCTCCAGGACATGCTAAAGAGTGTACTCTAAAATCTAGATCTCATACTTCTACAAAAGAAGAATGTTCTGATCCTGCTTACGAAGCTGCAAATAAAATAGCATGTTGAATTGAAACTTATCCAACAGGATGAAGTCTTAAATTTACAGCACTAAGTAACTTTGCTATCTCTACTCAAGATATCTTTGAAGATAAAGGTGATAAGTACTGATTTACTGCAAAGAATCATGTTGATAAATATATAGAAGTAACTAATGATTGAACAGAAGCAATCTACTTAGATGATACACTATGTATTATGGATAGATGAAGCTTGGTTACATCATGAAAAACAGATATTATTGGAGGATCATCAGATGATCTATTCTGTGAAAGTCATACAATTGATTGGGTTTTCCCAGGTGAAACTAGATATTTCAAGAGATCAGGTCTTTCAATGACAGGTTATCCTGATAATTTAACTTCTTGATACAAAAGTGAAACTAGTAATCTAGTGGTTACTATTAGAGATTCGGCAGGTGAAACATACGAATGGTCTCCAATTCTTTCATGAGATATGTACATTACAGTAGGTAAACCTGGGATCGAAGCAGATAGTGCTGTTCCAATGGTTTATATTAAGGATGCAGCAAAACTATCTAGTATTAGTAAAATTGCTGAAGCAGTTAATAATAATGGACCAACAAACATCAGTACTGAACAAGAAAACTTTGTTGCTGCAGTATTATGAGGTTGATCTGACCTTAGTGCACTAGAAGTAAATTCTAGTCAATTAGATGATAAAGCTGAAGATGAATGAGCTAAAATTAGTTCTATTGTTGATGAGTGAATTGTACCAGATGCAATTGTAGATGCAAAAGCAAATGGTGATTTAACAAGCTTTACTCCAGATGATAATCTTGATGGAGGGGTTATCGTAAAAGACACAAATATTGTCTTAGGTACTCATCATTTTACTGAAAGATGAACATATACAATTGAAAATTGAAACCTTATTATTTCATGAGATATTACTACTGATGAAAATATTGGATTTATTGTTAATAACTGAGATATTATAGTTAATGATAATGTTGTTGAAATGATGGGAACATATGTTCTTAAAGGAGGTAAATATACTGTTAATAAAGCAAATGATGGTACTCTGATTAGTACAAACAACGTACTAAAACATGGACCAATATTTTGAAATGACAGTGAGTTAACTAAACATAGAACAAATGTTGAGATGGATGTTGAATGAAACGTTAAACTTTGAAGATTACTTGTTTTCTCTTCAAACATATTTAATCAACCTGCTCCTGGTATTTCAAGTGCTGTGGCAGAATTTGACTCGGTAGAAGCACAAAAAATTGCACAATAATATATTGTGATGAATAGTTAAAAAGTCTTAACCAAATAAAAAGCCTACTCATATGAGTAGGCTTTTTATTTGGTTCTTTTATATAATGAATTAATAATTATATAAATCAGGAGTATCAATAACTTCTTCAAGCTCTATTGTATTGGTAGGAGCTATAATATTTATATCCTTATATGTTTTAGTAGATTGATTATCAATCTCAATTTCTAATACCTTTTGTGTATTTAGAAGTATATCTAAGAAAACATTACCATTATTCTTATTATTTCTTTGATCAAGTGTAAGATTTAAGTTTCATTCTACATTTCACTCATCTCACATTAATGCTTCATAGACTGATGTTTCAAATTGATTATGAACTGAAAAGTAGTTCTTTGCAAATTGTCCAGAGTGGTCAATTGTTAGGATTACCTCTCAATCTTTTATGGCAGTAGTTTTTCAATTAATTCATTTATTTTTAAGTGTTATGTCAGTTTCAAATACTTTTTTATAATCTCAACTATAGATTGTTTCATATGAATCATAATCATAACTTGAATCTTTTGATTTAATATCAAGTGCAAGATTTCAAGCAACAAGTTCTTTATTTGTAGGTGACCATGATGCTCATATTGTAAAATCAGCTTTTGTTCATTCAGATACCCAGTTATTTACAAAAAGCATTTGTCCTTTTGAATATTCAAATCTAGAAGTATTTTCATATGGACTATATGTTCCTGTGTTTTCAATGTAACTATTAATCTTTAGTTCAGCAAGCTTTCAGACATTATCCATTCTTCATGAAATACTTCATGTAAGTTGATCTTGATATCCTGAACCGCTATATGATCAAGTAATCTTTTTATTATCTAATATAAGCTCTCAATTAAAATCTTCTGCTTTAATAGTTAGATTAATATCTGTAAAATTGTTGTTTCTATTCAGAACTGATGTTAACTTCATATCAACTTCTCAAGAGTCAACATAGAAATAAGCATCTATTAATTTATTTCTTTCATAATTTAGAGCAACTCATTCATTTGGATATTCCTCTTGATTAGGAGTAAAAGCAAAATGAAGTTCTTCTATATAGTCATCCGAGAATACAACACTTCAATTAAATACTTCTATATCATCATCTACCATTTTTGCATCAAATCCAATGGTAGTGTTATTTCCTAATTCTATATAGAATTCAACTTTAGAATTAGAGAGGTCATCTAATAAATCTTCATATTGACCTTGTGTACATTCACTACCATTAAATGGATCAAATTTTTGAGTTAATTCTTTTGCAGTATCACATGCATATTTAGTTGGTATAAGGAAGTATCTTTCTCACTCTTTTTTGTATGCTTTGAATAATGGTTTAGAAACTATTTCATTCCCTTGAGTTAAGATATTTTGTGGAGAAAAACTTCTAAGTACTTCCATAGCTTGTGCTGTAGCTTTATCTTCAAAGTGAATATATTTATTAGTTGCAGCAATATCTTGCATTACTTGAATAAACTCTTCAATTTCCTCTACTGCTCAATCATCTACTATATTAAGTTCTTTTAGTAATAGATAATAATTTTGATCTTTTAATATAAAATCAAGCATTCATGATATCTCTAATTTTAGAGCTTCTTCTCATCTTGGAGCAGCATCAATTAATGCTTTCATTTTTGTTTTCATTTGAGCATCGAAATTTGAATTATTTATTTCATAATCACTTAATTCTAGCTCTGCCTTGATTTTACCAACCATTTCATGATCAATATCAACGTGTGCTTTAAAATTACCTTTTTCTTGATAATTAGTATATTCTTCAAACTCACCAATTATATTTTCAAGATAGGTAGTTCCATGTGTAAGTATGTTCTTTTGAATTTTTACTAACTCAGCATTTACTTTTTTATTTTCTTCCTCACTAAGGGTTTGAGAGAATTCTATGAGATTTTTTTCTTGTCTAATAGAAGATTCTTTAGCTTCAATCTTTAATTCAATGTATTCAACTATAAGGAGTATCTTTTCTTCTTTTGATAATTCGTAAGTACTATAATCATCCCAAGATACTTCACCAGCGTCTTGAGCAGTATCTACAACTGCTTCACCAGCATCCACATAAATAGTTGCCTCTATTTTTTCTTTCACAGCAGCTAGCTTTATTTTTAGTGCTTGAGTTTGTGCTGGATTTAATTTTTCTACTATAGTATCTATTCTAGCTATTACCTGTGCTCATCACTTTATGTCACTAATAATGTAGTCCTTAGTGTAATTTAACTCCCAGTCTATATACTCATCTGCAAATATTCATGTAGACATTTGTCCACTTAGAGTAAGTATAATTAATGATGCAAGAATTTTCTTCAATATATTCATATATTTGTTATTAATAAGTAATACTTTTATTATAGATAAAAGCATAGAAGAGTAAAAGTAAAATAAAAAAACCACTAGACACAAAATGTGTTTAGTGGTTTAATATTATTTTTAATTACCCTTCAAAGTTAGGATCAAATTTTTTCACAAAAGGTATTAGAGCCATCATTCTTGCTCTTTTAATTGCTTTAGCTAATTTTTTTTGATTTTTTAAAGATACATTTGAATAATATCTTGGTACAATTTTACCAAATTTAGTAATGTATTTTTTTAGTAATTCTACATTTTTGTAGTCTATATCTTGTCCATCTAGAGGACATACTGTAGTTGCCATAATAGTTTATTATAATTAATTAAAATTTGTCATCATCGAAGTCGCTTCATCCCATATCTTCATCTTGAGATTTTTCATCAAAATCACCTCTTTTATTTAAAAAGATAATGTTTCAAACAACTACTTCTGTTTTATATATTTTTTCTCAGTTATCTTTTTCAATAACTCTAGTTTTGAGCCTCCCTTCAGCATATACAAGTTTTCATTTAACAAGGAATTGTTCACATCTTTCAGCTAATGCTCCCCATGATACACAATTGTGAAATTCTGATTCAGATTTATTCTCACCATCATTCGTTTTGTAATATCTATTAGTTGCAATAGTGTAGAGAGCCATTTTTTTTCCACCTTCAGTTTCTTTTATCATTGGATCTCTTGTGATATTTCCTATAAGGATCACTTTATTAACTGTTCTCATTTTTCTTTTAGTTTTTATTGATTAATCCTCTAATTTTACAAACATATATCTCCAAATATCTCTATTTAAGTTAATTTCTTTTGAAATTTCAGTAATTTTTGTTCCATCTAGTTCAAGTGTATATAGAACGTAGTGAGCTCTATCTTGTTTATTAATTTTGTATGCAAGTTTTTTATCTCCCCATACATCTTCATTTATAATTTTAGTTCCAGCTTTTTCTAAAACAGCTTTCAAAGCATCAATTTTAGTAGCTCTTTCTTCTTCTGATATTGTAGGGTTTACAATGATCATGAATTCATATTTTGTCATATAATCCTTTGGGTTATGGTATCCAATCTTCTTTGAAATTGGAAGGTATAAAGTATGCTTTTCACAAAGCCCACACAGATTATGAAAAATCTCCTAAAAGTCAAAGTTTTTTCTTTACTTTTTTTTGTTTTAAAATAGGATAAAAGCATTATTTTTAATTACAAAATTTGAAAGAACTAAATTTAGAAGAAATACTTGAATCAACATCAGATTTAAGTAAGGAGAAAAAAGTTTGATATGTGGCTATAATTGGAAGACCAAACGCTTGAAAATCAACCTTTATTAATGCGCTCATAGGTGAAAAAGTATCTATTACATCAAATGTACCTCAAACTACAAGAAAGAAGGTACTGGCTATATATAATGATGACGATTCACAAATAGTATTTTTTGATACTCCTTGAATTCACTTTGAAGAAAAAATGTTTAACAAAGAAATTAACAACCAAGCTATTTCAACTCTGAGAGATTCTGAAATTGTGTTATACTTTATAGATTCTTCTAAAAAATCTGGGGAAGAAGAAAAATATATTGAAAAAATTCTTGAAAATGTATCTGTTCCTATTTTAAAAATCTATACTAAAAGAGATTTAAGAGCACAAATTGATATTCCAACATGAGACAATATTTGTGAAATATCTTCTGTAAGTAAAGGTTGATTTGATGATCTTCTTACTAAAGTAAAAGTAGTATTACCTACTTCACCATTACTATTCCCAGAAGATTTTTATACTAAACAAGATATGTTCTTCAGAGTTTCAGAAATTATCAGAGAAAAAGTATTTATGAACACAAAAGAGGAGATCCCACATTCTATTTTTATTAGTGTAGAGGAGATTGAAACTGAACAAAGAAAAGACTGACAAGAACTTCTCAAAGTAGTAGCATACATCAATGCAGAATCAGATTCACAGAAATACATTCTCATCTGAGCGAAATGAAGCCTCATAGCAAAAATGTGAAAAGAGTCTCGTATAGAGCTTGAACAAGTATTTTGAAAAAAAGTTTTTCTAGCACTGCGAGTAAAAGTTAAAAAAAATTGGAGAAAAGATGCTTGAGTTGTTAAGGGGATATTACATTAAAACTATGATGGATAAAAATGAGCCAACTCATATATTTATTGATAAAAATAACAAATTAATTCATTCAACTAATTTAAAAACTATCTTTAGTTTTTTGATTGATATTGATAAGGAGGTTCAAAGTATAATTAATTTTGAAGATAAAATTCAAAACATCAAAAAATCTTATAGAGATTTACTTGATATCACTGTAGAGATGACAAAAGTTTTGGAAGAAAACTCTATTAATCTAAATACTAAAAAAAGTATTAATCCTAATACTATAGTTGATGATTTCACATATAACTTGCCAATGCGTTCACAATTTATTATCTTATTTGCTAGTTTAGAAACGTTTTTATCTTTGTATATAGCTTATGATAAAAGCACAGATGATGAAGGGGAAATATTGAACATTACAATGAATACTGATTATACAAAGAAGTTTTTTTCTAAGTTTTTACTTTCAGACCGTAATACTTACTATAAAGAGAATAAGAAAATCTTAGGATGTATTTCTGCAAAACAGTTAAAAAAACTTAGAAATTCATTGGTTCATTTTTTTTCTGTTGAAGGTTGAATAAGCATAATACATGATGACTTATCAAAAGAGGCTAGATTTATGGAGAAGGAACTTAGAAGACAAGGAAATAATTCTACAGTATTATCAATTAAAAATTTATGATGACTAATAAGTGGTCTTCATAAATATATATTTCAATTATGGTCTGATGATTATGTTGAGAATCCACAAGAATT
>CALLPO010000005.1 GCA_938015605.1 uncultured Candidatus Altimarinota bacterium
TTTTTTATTGGACTATGAAATACTATGTTCTTGGGACAAAAAATAATCAGATGCTTACAGAATATTTAGAAAAATACTATGTAAAACTTCAAAGTGATTTACAAGAATTATCAGACTTTTTTGGAGACTCAGAGTTGATTATAAAAATACTAAATTTATGAGAAAAGAACAGAGATTTTATATTGAATTGAGATAACTCTAGTATTATAAATTTCTTGTATTTAGAATGTATTCAAAAAAAGCCTCAATGACTTTGAAATCATCAATTTTATGCTGAGAAGTTATTGGCTGAAATGGAATTGTTTCTTGATTGAAAAACTCTTAAACTTAGACAAAATCAAGGTACACAAATTGCTGGAACAAATATTAGATTAAGTCTCAATGATAATAATCCATATGGGAAAATGGATGCTCATCCTGATCATCAAACAACATGATGAGTGAAGTGATGGTGAGAAAAATCAGAAAAAGAATGGTTAGATATATATGAAAAAACATTCAATTTGTTAAGAGAAACAGATGAATGATTTTATGATGAATTGAACAAAATAATTACAAAAATAATTCCACTCTGAACAGCTAAAGGTTTACATAATTCTGCAAGTTATAAAGAATGTATTTGACACTTATATATGTGATATACAATTGATTCAGATACTCCAGAGTTGAATAATTTAGAAGCGATTATACATGAATCAAGCCATAATAAAATTAATCTAATAAAGCAATTTGATCCACTTGTTTTGAGTAACTATGAAACAAAGTATTATTCTCCATATAGGCCAGATGCTAGACATATTCATTGAGTATTTTTAGGGATACAAGCATTTGTCCCAGTTATTTATATCCTAATGCAAACACTGAATAAATGATCTATGCCAGATTCCTGACACTGGAAAGAAAAAATTTTTTTGTATTATTTGAAAAATAAATTCTGCCTTAGAGTTTTGAAAAAACATTGAAAATTTTCTGAACTTTGAACAGAGATTATGGATGAAATAGAAGAAGTAATGTGAATGACGGATGTTATTTACAAAACCATCACTATTGATGAGACAGTAATTTTGAATGCAAAAAATGCAATGATTGCTCATTTTCAGGAAGTTAATAAAAATTATCCACACTTAGAATATTAAACTATGATAAAAATATATATATTTGCAGATTCATATAAAATTTATGAAACTGCTATTAAAGAGTATGAAAAGAGACTTTGAAAAGATATAAAAATTGAAAAACTTAAACCTTTCAAAAATAAAAATTGAGACCTAGTTATAAATAAAGAAACAGAAATTTTAGAGAAACTGTTACAAAAAGAGAAGTGATACAAAATTATATTATCACCAGCCTGAAAGAAATTTTCTACACAGGAACTGTACAAAAAAATAGAAAGTGTGAAACAAAACTTTGGGAATGTAGTTTTCTTTGTATGATGAGCTAACTGACTTGATTATAAAAAATTACAAAATTCCTCAGATTTACAACTCAGTCTATCTGATTTAACTATGCCTCATTCACTTGCTTTAGTTGTTTTGGTTGAGCAGTTATATAGGCTTAGTATGATAAAAAAGGGAACTAGTTATGATAAATAATAAAAATATTATGAAAAAAACTTTAATTTTATTTTTAGCAATCATTTTACTATTTGTTATTTATTTGAAAATACCAATTTATAGTTCAGGTATTGTTGATAGTTATTTTGATACTAAATATACAACAAAAGATACTCTTGATAGTCAAAATGGTATGTTGATACTTGTAGAATATGCTAATTGATTAGCACAAAATGTTCAAGAAATTGATGTTGAGAACAACCCAGAATCTATAGAGAAGTTTTTAATAGAAGAAAAAGAATTATATAAAAGAATTCTAGAAAAAGACTTTTTAAAATATGATACGTCTATCGAATGATATATATCAAGCTTAGTTCAATTTGAAAAGAAAAAAATAGAGTATATTGAATCAAAAAATTGAACTCTTTGATTTAAATCTTATCTTTATATTTTAGAGGATTCACTTGAACAAAATATAGCCATATTAAAGAATTCTGAATGAAATATTATTTTCCATTCAACATATGAAACACTTGTTGAAATTGATTTAGCTTATCTAACTCAACTTATAGAAAAAAATAAATTGAGTAATTGAGATAAACAAAAATATATCGATATCCTTAAGAGATTTCCTCTTGATATTGAGTTATTCACGGATGCAGTAAAAGCTGAATACTGAAAAAAAGTGAGAGACTTTGACATTGAATTTACTAAATCTCTAAGTGGACAATCCCCAGAAAATCATATGAAAATTCTTACTTTTCTTTTAATTAATAAAAGTGAAACAAAAGAGTTATTTAAAAATATGTATAAAAAATTAATTGAAGGAAACTATGAAAAACCAGAATATCCAACTATAGTAAGAGATACAAAGAATTATCTTTGAAAAAGTTTTGTAATATGAGCATATTCTGATTTAAGTAAACAGAAAGAAAACTACCTTAAACTTATAGAAAAAATTGAAAGTATTAAATAAATA
This sequence comes from uncultured Candidatus Altimarinota bacterium, assembly GCA_938015605.1. GTDB lineage: Bacteria > Patescibacteriota > Gracilibacteria > BD1-5 > UBA6164 > CALLPO01. The sequence goes on from CALLPO010000005.1 coordinate 2,533, forward strand.
AAAAACAATGACAATACAAATTAAAACGAAAATAAGAGAGGAATTAACTAAACAGGGAATTCCAGATTTAAAGTTTCTGTTCTCTGATGAGGCAATAGAAGTTATAGAAGAACTATTAGATGAACTTTTAGAAGAAGAAAAAGTAATCTTTAATTCTAAACTGACTACTAGTGATAATGATATTACTTTTGAACTATTTGATGATGAAAGCTCCTTAGATTATCTTACAAGTTATCTATATCACTTGAAGTGAGTATTTTCTACTGATAAGATTAGAAATATTATAGAAAATATTGAACCAAAACTTGTAGAATTTGGAAACTATATTTCTTACAACAAGAGATATTTTGATATGCTTCAAATTTGTTTAAAAAATTGTAAATTAGATAGTGAGCAAACCAAAATTATAGAAGATGGAATCAAAGCTTATAAAGTAAGAGGAATTGATTTAGACTTAGAAAAACAAGATGAATTGAAAAATATATCTCAAAAACTTTCTAAACTTACAACAGATTTTTCAAATAATGTACTTGACAGTGAAAATGAATTTAACTATGTAATTACTGACTTTGAAATAATCAAAGACTTACCAAAAGAAATTTTGGAAAGTGTAAAAAAAGATAATGAATATATTTTCAAAGCAAATCCAAGTCACTATATAAATATTATGAAGTATTGTAGTGATGCCGGTGTGAGAAAACTATTCCAACAAGTAAGAACAAGTTTTGCTTCAAGTGGGAAGTTTGATAATAGAGAGAATGTTTTAAATATCTTAAAACTAAAAGACCAAAAAGCTAAAATTCTTGGTTTTAAAAACTATGCAGAACTTTCTTTAGTTTTTAAAATGGCTGATAGTCCTGAACAAGTTACAGACCTATTATGAAAGGTCTCTACTAAAGCAAAGATTAAAGGAGGAGAAGAATTAATATTTTTAAAAGAATATTTTAAATTAGATAAAATTCATGAATGGGATCTAGGATACTATTATAGAAAATTAAAAGAAGAAAAGTATAAGTTAGATGATAAACAGTTAAAAAAATATTTTGAATTTGAAACAGTTTTAGTCTGATTGTTTTCTATTGTTCAGAAACTGTTTTGACTAGAAATGAAGCAACTTCCAAAAAATGATATTTTTTGAGAAAAGCATGATGTAAGGATATATGAGGTTTTTAAAGATTGAAAAAAGATTGCCTACTATATGTTAGATGCTTTTTATAGAGATGAAAAAAGATCATGAGCATGGATGAATAACTTGAGACCAAAGTTTGGAGATAAACTTCCTTTTGTTATTAATGTATGTAATTTTACCAAAAACCCAAATGCTAGTCTTTTGAGTTTGTGAGAAGTTCAAACAATTTTTCATGAATTTGGTCATGCAAGTCATGATATTCTAGGAACTTCTAAATATTCTGACCTAACAGGTTTTCATGTAGAATGGGATTTTATAGAAGTACCATCACAATTTTTAGAGCACTGGGCAGATGAATCTGAAGCTATTAAAACATATGCTAAACATTACAAAACTTGAGAAGTTATTCCAGATGAATTTTTAGAAAAACTTGAACAACTAGATAAAATTTGAAATGGAAATGGGGTACTCAAACAAAATGAATATGCATTTCAAGATATGCTTTTGTATAGCAATGAAGTTCCTACCACTGTTAAAGAGCTAGATGAAATAGCTCTTGTTACAGCAAAAGAATATTCACTATTTGATAAAGCTGAAGATTATAAACCGTATGCAAGTTTTGGACATATATTTTCAGGTTGATATGCAGCTGGATACTTTTCTTATATGTGGGCAGAAATTATAGAACTTGATATTCTAAGAGAGTTCAAAAAGAAAGGCATGTTTAATGAAGAGTTATGAAGAAAGTATAGAGAAACTATCCTAGAAGCAGGATCAACTAAAAAAGCATCAGAAATGTTTCATGATTTTATGTGAAGAGAAGTGGATGTTGAATGATTCTTTGAAAAGAAGGGAATATAAAAAAGAAAGCTCAGCTTTCTTTTTATTTCAATCACATTTTTTTAGCTTTTTTCACTATTTCACTATATTCTCAAAAAGCATTGTTATCTCAAGCATTCATTTTCTCTTTTAGGGAAGTAATTGCTTTTTTGTATGTATCCAAGTTAATTTTTTTTACTAATTTATCTAGAGTGTTTCAAATGACTTCGTTAGTTTGTTCAAGAGCAGTGGATTCAATCTTCATTGAAAGAGCTTTATATCTTTCTTTAGTGTTTAATTCCATATTGTTTAGTGCTGATTCTCAAGAGTCTAAGAATTTTTGTAATTCAGGGTTAATATATTCTGGAAAGATTATATTCTCTTTTATATACTTACGATTGTCTGGTGAGCTTAAAATATATCAAATAGCATAGTCTTCACTAGAGTAATCTGTTTTAGAAATAGTGCTTTCTATTCAGAATTGTTTTTTGAGTCTCGTTTTGTTAAAAGCCTCATAAACTGTGTCTTCTCTTAGTCATAACTTAATAGCTATTTCCTTGAGATAATAGTCTTTTTCTATGATAGAAGTGTAGCTTTTTAGTACTTCTAGAATTTCTTTGAGGAACTTCTTTTTCTCGTCAATTGAGTTAATGTTAAAATCAGACTTTTGAATAAGAAATCAAATAGGTGAAACTGCTTTTTCAATAAGTTCTTGAAAGTTTCATCATGACTTAATATAATCATCTGGGTCACTTCACTTTGGTAGTAAAATTACTCTAATTTCTAGATCTTTGTTTTTTAAGTTTTCAATAGAGAGTTTGGTGGCTTTTTCTCATGCTTTGTCTCAATCAAAACAAAGATAAATCTTATGAGTTAATCTTTTTAGAATAGTCATATGTTTATCTGTCAGAGCTGTTCAACTGACTGCTACTGTGTTTGCAAAACCAGCATCTACTAGAGAAATAGTATCCATGTATCATTCTGTAATGATCACAAAATCATTTTTTGTTATTGCTGATCTTGCTTTAAAAAGACCATACAGAACTGATGATTTATCATAGATAGAAGTTGCAGGAGAATTTAGATATTTAGGTTCTCCTAATCCGATAATTCTTCCAGCAAAGGCTATATAATCTCACCTAGCATTTTGAATTGGAAAAATAATTCTGTTAATGAATTTGTCTTTTTTTTGAGAAACACTATTAAAAATTTGAGAATCTTCAATCATTTTATCCTCATATCATTTTCACTTCAAAAAATTATATAGTTCAATTCAGCTATCTGAATATCCAAATTCAAACTGAGTAATGAGTTCATCATTAAGTCATCTATCTATAAGTTCTTTTTTTACCTCTGGGTATTTAGTAAGTGCTTGTTTGTAATAGTAAGTAGCATCTTTATAGATGTGATAGAGACTTTTTGTAAGTTTGATTTTTTCAGGATCAGCATTTCATACTTTTATTCCAGTGACTCCACCAAGGATTTGCATTGATTCTCGAAATTCACAATTTTCAATATCCATAATAAACTTAAGAGGACCTCATCATTTATGACAACCAAAACAATAAGCCAACTGTTTAGCTGGACTTACCACAAAACTAGGAGTTTTTTCTGAGTGACCTGGGAAAGGACAAGCAGCTTTATAATTAACTCAAGCTTTTTTAATTTTGGTATATTTTTGAACAAGATCTACTATATCTACAGCATTTTCTAATTCATCAGTAATTGACATAAACGATAGAGAGTTATATATATAGTTTTATTATAAATATTAAAACTCATTTTACAAACTTGAATAAAAAAATATACTGATATTAATATTACTAATTATAATACCAATGGGAAGAGGACCTGTAGTAGCTAAAAGAAGAGATGCTGTAAATGCTGTTAAATGAAAAATATTTGCAATTCATGCTAAATTAATTGCCCTAGCTGCTCAAAGTGGATGAGATGCTGATATGAATCCAACTCTAGCAATGGAAGTTGAAAAAGCTAGAAAAGCTTGAGTTCCAAATGATAATATAGATAGAGCTATTAAGAAGTGAACCGGTGAAGATAAAGATGCAGCACAAATTGTAGAAATCGTTTATGAAGGACATGCAGCTGGTTGAGCTGCAGTGATTGTTCAAGTTCTGACAGATAATAAAAATAGAGCAGCAGCAAGTATTAGACATATATTCACTAAAGCAAGTGGAAATATGTGAACATCAGGTTCTGTTGATTGGATGTTTAAAAGAAAAGGTGTAATTGTAATTGATTCAGAAATTCATGATTATGATAGTGTTGAGGAATTAGTTATGGAAACAGAAGCTGAGGATATTACTCATGAAGGAAGGGAAATTACTGTTATTACGGCATTAGAAGATTTTTCTACAGTAGAAAAATTCTTCAATGAAAAAAACATAGAACTTCATTCATGTGAATTAGAATTTGTTCCAGATAATACAGTTGAAATTACTGATTTTGATAAAGCGCTTAAATATAAAATGCTTATTAATGGTTTTGAAGAAGATGAAGATGTACAAAATGTATTTGGAAATTGAAAAATGTCAGAGCAATTAGATGAAGAAGTTGAAGCATTTATAGAAAAAAATACTTTTAGAACATAAAATAAAAGCTAGATAATATTATCTAGCTTTTATTTTGTACCTACTCCTGAGTGTATGTAATTTATTTTTGATGTCTTCTGTTTCAAAAACAGTTCTTTCTCTTCACTCTATTGTTTTATCGTATATTAATAAAAAATAGGGTACAATTATATCCTTTTTAATAGGAAGTTCATTACATATTTCTTTAATAACATTTTTTAATAATTCAAGTGACCCCATATCTTCTAACCATTCATCTAGAGCAATTTTTAACTCTCACTTCTCTTTATTAAAATCTGCCTGTAATAATAGTTTTCTTTCATGTTCTCAAATCTCTTGAGTTGTCATATCAATAATTGCTTTAGAAACAACTCTTGTTCATTCATCTTCAGATATTGGAGAAGTACTATTTCAATAAGGTCTTGATTTTTTTTCACCTACAATTGTATTTAATGGAGGGAAATTAGATGTATATATTTCTTTACCACTCATGTTAAATTATTTATAATTTATTAGAAATATAATAGCATACTATATTTACAATTACAAAAAAAGAGCTGAAATTCAGCTCTTTTTTATCTTACTAATAGTTTATCATCACTTACTTCAAAACTCATTTTGTATATTCATGATGTATTAAGAATCATTAGTTCTCAATCATGTTTGATGTAGAAATCTATAATTTTAAATTTACTACCTTCCACTTGACCAACATATGTTAGACTTTTAGTGTCTTGGTATCTTCTTGAATTAGGTTTAAATACGTAAATTTTATTATCTAAAAGCATGTATACATAGTTTAAATCCTGTCTTGTTTTTATTTTTAGAGGAGCATCAGGATCAGTTCTTTTGTAATTTTCAGGTAATTTATTTAGTACTAGACTTTCTAATCTATAAGTTGGACTAGAGAAAAATTTTACGAAAGTTAAATCTTTTTTTAGAATATAGAAACCTCAATCAATTGCTATATCAATCATGCTTCCAATAGCAGTTTGGTCATCTTTTTTAAGATAAGGGATTCATTTGTTAAAATTATTTCAAGATTTTTGGTGCTTATATATTTGGTTTTCTTCTTTAGAAATTAAGTAGATATTTGAGGCATATGATGCTATCATATTTGATTTTTCCCATGTGTCTTGACCAATAACATCAGAGAATTTGAAATTTCAGTTATTTGAAAATACAACCACTTTTCATTTTTGAGTAATTAGGGCAATATTTGTTTGTAAATTAGTTGCATCAATAAACTTATCATCTCACAGAGAATCAAATACATGCTTCTTTGTTTCTTTTCCTTCAATAATTGGACCTGATATTGATTTTTCTCAAATTACATACATTTTATTATTAACTCCTACAACTTTTACTGTTTTGTCTCAAGATAGAGAGAAAACCTTTTTTGATTCATCTTCTTCAAATGATTCAATACCATTAAATGATTTTTTTAGTTGAGCAGTAGTTTCTTTTATCTTTATAATATCTTCTAAAAATAAACCTTCTTCTTCTAGTTTTCAAACAAGCTCATCAGTTTTTGATATATTGAGTTCAAAGATATCTTTATTAGATGTACTTTCACTTGCCTTTCTTAAAGATGTTTTTGCATCATCAAGATACTGTTGATAAATTTCTGTATTTTGGGTAGCAGTATTTGTTTGAACAGTTTTTCAGATAATAACATACAATAGTACAATTGCTATTATAATTCACAGAGCAAAAAGGATCGTTTTTAATAATTTTGATTTGTCTCACATTCTTTCCTTTGTAATCATTCCTAAAGCGATAACCCTTTTTACAAAAGTAGTATCAAGTATTTTATACCCAAATGCTTTTGCCGTAAGTAGGTGATTATTTGACTTAATTTCTTCTTCTCATTTATAATTGAATGAAACTATTGAAAGATTTTTTTCAGAGAGTTCTTCTTCTAATATTGAATTTATTGAATCATTAAACTTAGTGATTTTTTTACTATGAGAATCTATAAAATCACTCTCAGATAAAAAATTCATAAGCCTTTTTGTAGACATTGTAATAATATCTTTATCCTCAAGTTCTCCATTAGAAATAAAACTGAATTCAGATTTTTTATCTTTTGGGTCTGTAATTTCAACTACACTATTTTTCTTTACTAAATAACAAGAAGATTTTCCAATATTTGAGAATAGGAAATCTTTTTCATTAAGCACTCAAATTACCATATGAATTTTTGCATCATCTAATGCTTTGTTAGTTGCTTTTAAAGCAGCATTTACGTGTTCAAGAGAGTGTGAAAAATCTTTATAGGTATTGTTCTTTGAAATTCTATCAATTGAACAATCAAGTATTTTATTTAGAAGGTAATCTAAAATACTTGAGTCTTTTGACGCTCATGAAATAAACAAATCTAGACCTTCTCAAAGGTTTATTACTTTTGAAATTGTCTTTGTCTTTCCGTATTCATTTTTTGTGATTGAGTTTGTTTCAAACATATGTTTACATGTATCTTAGAAATGTATATGAAGATGTTATAAATATCTTAGGCAAAAGTATAGTAGTTTTTTTTATAAATAAAAGACAAATTTGGAGAAAATTTTTTTAGACTATTAGAGAAAAAACACTATACTATGATAATAATATTTCCTTTATCACTTTAAAAGTGAAACTATATTTGAAACGTATTTTACAATTCTTACTCCCCATTACAGCACTTTTATTATTTGCTATCTTGCTGATTAACTATTGGGTTCTTTCATTTTCAAAAGAAAATATGAGTTCTACAACAAAGTGAGTCCCAGATGTAGAGGTTGGTCTTGTTTTTTGAGCAAGTGTAAAAAGAAACTTAGAGCCATCAGATATTTTGAAAGATAGATTAGAAGT
>CALLPO010000006.1 GCA_938015605.1 uncultured Candidatus Altimarinota bacterium
AGGTTGACCAAAGGGTGATGCTGGTCTGACTGGTAGAAAAATTATTGTTGATACATATGGATGAATTGGTAGACACTGAGGTTGAGCTTTTTCTTGAAAAGACCCATCTAAAGTAGATAGAAGTGGAGCATATATTGCTCGATATGTTGCTAAAAATATTGTGGCTTCATGAGTATGTGATAAATGTGAAGTACAACTCTGATATGCTATCTGAGTAGCTGAACCAGTTTCAATAAATGTAAATTGTTTTGGAACTGAAAAAGTAGAAACAACTTTAATTATAGATGCTGTAAGAAAGAATTTTGATCTAACTCCAGACTGAATTATTAAAACTCTAGACTTAAAAAAACCAATTTTTCAAAAAACAGCAACTTACTGACATTTTGGAAGAGATGATGTGAGTTGGGAAAAGACTGATAAAAAAGAAGTATTTGAAAAATTGATGAAATAAAAAAATAGCTTTTAGTTTAAACTAAAAGCTATTTTTTTATTTCAATGTATTCCATATATCCTCCTACTTCATTCCTGGTTCATGAGAGTCTAATTTTTCAAGAGATTATATGATTTATTATAATTTCAGCATCTAATGAAACATCAGGATAGATATTTTGCAATAGCTTATCGTTTGTTTCTATATTAAAACTAGGAAGCCCATAATTCATTGCTAAATCACGTAAAAAATCATATCAGTCACAATAAAAATTGTATATTTCTTGAAGTGCAGATATTTCATTCCCATCTCTTTTCATTATTGATGTTAATGACTTAATCATTTCTCTAGTATCAACAAGGGAAGATACTTTATTATTATCAACATATCACTCTACTAAAATTCGTAGAGAGTATTTAAAACTTGGTGTTGAATAATCAAGACTTAGTATAGATGTAAATATATCTTGAGTGAAAAAGGTTTCCAGAGTTTTTTCATTATATATCCATTTTTCAAAATCACTTGAAGATAATTCTCATGTTAATAGATTAATATATTTTTCTTCAAATAAAGTTAATGCTTGCATCTTATTTAGGTGTGAAAATTATTTTTCTGAATTTATCTTATAAAGAAGAAATTTTAATAATCTCTCTCTACAATTGTTTCAATTTCATAGATAATATATTTATCTTCTTCAAACTGCTCTTCTAACTTAGCAGAAAGAATATCTTGATAATCATTACCTGAAACTACTTTAGGGTCTATATTAGGGAGAATAGTAGCTGTTTTGCTGTAATCTTTTTTAATAACTATTACTCAGTTTTTTATTGGATCAATTCTTGCTAGCGTTTCTATTCAATCTTTTGCCTGCTCAGGAGTTCTTGAAACTACTTTTCTATTTTTAATAAAATCAACCCTGAGCTTTATATCATTTTTTTCTCAAATGGTTAATGGAGAGAACCTAGAATCTTTTGAAATAGCTTGGATAGTATTCGCTATAAGCTCTTCTGCAATTGAGCCTAAAACATCTTTAATATTACCTGCACTTCATCTTACTTCTCATTTAAGAAAAAGAGTCACAAAACAACTTCATTTTGTAGAAGCTAATTCCTCATTTGCAAGTGTAATCTCTGTAATGTCTGGAACTGACATTTTACTTAAGTAAAAGTCTAGAGTTTGTTGTACAATTGAAATCATATTTTTTAGTGTTTTATATTAAATTTTTTTCTTCCTGAAGTCTAAGTTCTTCTTTTTCTTCCATTTCAATCTGGTAGAATATATCTCCAAGAGGGTCTTGATTACTAACAAGATGGAATTTGTAATAAGCAATTTCAAAAATTTGTTTGAAGAATGTAATAGCAAAATTTACAATTGGAAGGATCACAACAAGAGATATAAGTTTAGCTGTTCAAGGAGAGAATGATGAGAATATTATTATAGAAAGAATAGAAGCTAGAAATAATCCAATAAAACTTCAATATATTCCTATTAAAATATGTCTATAATTATTCATTATTTCTAAAATAATACTAGTTCCAAAACTGACTATGAGTGTATGAATGATAAAAATATACATTATGTATTCATATTTAACCATTCAAAGAGATATATATATTGGAGTAAAAAACACATATGATAATACTCAAAAGAAAGCTATTTGACCAAATATAACAACACTCTTCTTATATCTTTCTGGTGATGTGAGGTTCATAAATAAATATGTAAGAAACATAGATATGCTTGTACCAACTAGAGTAATAAGTGATAGAATTAATGGGAAAATTGACCCAGTTTCTTTGGTGAGAGCTGATGTTTCAAATGTACCTGAAATATTGAGTGTTCCTGATGAGAAGAATGTAATTACAAGAATTAACAGACTTCATAAAAAACCTGCAATAAATGCTCAAAGAGAGCTTACAAGTATATCTTGAAAAATTATTTTTCTAGGTCCAAAACTCATGAGTGTATGGATTATTTTTTATTATAGTAATAGTATATCAGAAAGAGTGCTCAAATGCTAATAAAACTATCTGCTAAATTAAATATAGAAAAATATTTAACTCAGATAAAATCAATAACTCTCTCATTAACAACTCTCTCAACTCAGTTTCAAATAGCTCAAGCTAGAATAAGTCAAAAGGAGACTTGTAATATATTTTGTTTTTTGGTATCTTTTTCTTGTTTTAATTCCTCTCTATAATAATAATAAATTCAAATAATCAAAGCAATTGTTCAAGTTTTGAGTAGCCAAAAGGGAACTTTTATGCCAAATGCAATTCAAGAATTGTAAGCCAAGTCTAAATATATGTTATCTCAAACAATAGGTAAAGCTTTTATCTTACAAGATTCTAGTAGACATGTTGGTGTAAAATAATCTTGAGCAACATATTTAGTTACCCAATCTAGTATTAATCAGATAATGAGAGTAATATAGAACATATTATTTTAATTTTCAAATTACGATTTCATTTTTATTCACTTCTCAAGAAATTATTTCAAAATTTGTTTCATCAGCTTCAATATAATTTTGTGTCCATCATTTCCATGTTATATTTTCTCAATCTTTTTTTACAACTTCTATTAACACGGCTAACTGCTTTCATTTTTGTGACTCAACAAAAGCTTCTCTTGTTTCTTCTCAAGTTGCTAGGAGAGCCTGCATTCTTACTTTTTTAACTTTTCCATCAACCTGATTTTCCATATCTCAAGCAGGGACGCTTTCTCACATATCATGTCCAGAAAAGGGGAAGGCGTGAAGTTTAGTAATTCAGTAATTTTTTACTAAATCTAGTGTATCATTGTAATCTTGATCAGTTTCTCCAGGGAAACCAACAATAATATCAGCTCAAATTGATATAGAAACTCAGTCTTCTCTTTTTATAGCAAGAGTTTTTTTGAGAGTTTCTCTCATATATTCTCAATTATAGTGACGTTTCATTCATTTGAGTACAGATGTACTTCAAGATTGGACTGAATAGTGAAAATGAGGGTATATTCTTGTCTTTGCGAAAACTTTAAAACAATCCTCGGTAATAAATTCAGGTCACATAGAACTAATTCTTATTCTAGGAATAGTTGAATTATCAAGCAAGTAGTTGAGAAGTTCAGCTAATCTAGATTTTCAAATATCATTGGTAGTATCAAGTCACCATGCTGAAAGATTAATTCAAGTCAGAACCACTTCTTTTCAACCAGTTTTTTCAAAATCAAGTACTTCTTCTAAAATATCTTCCTTAGATCTAGAGAAATGTCTTCATCTTTTGATAACAGTAAGACAAAAAGTACAAAAACTATCACAACCTCATTGAATAAGGATGAATTTTTTTGTATAGATTCCGCTAAATTTTGAACCAATATTTTGAATCTTAGCTTTTGAAATTTGCTTTTGCTTAACTGTTTGAGTTTTTTCTGCAGCAATTTTAGTGTCTACTTCATTTGGATCTTCTCACAAAATAACAATTCTTCATTTGAACTTATCAAGTTCAGGATAGAGTTCAAAAAAGTCTTCTTGAGCTCTTCAATCTTTAAAAGCTCAGCATCCACTAATAAACATTTTTTTCTCACTTGAAAATTCTTTAAAGCTATCTTTCACAAACTTTATCCATTTCCTTTTTGCATTATCTGTGACTACACAGCTAGCAATAAATAGTCCATTTTCATCTTTTAATTTCTCTGAATTGAGCCATTTATCCGTATAGTATTTATTTACCTTACAACCAAAAACTTTATATTCCACTTGTTATATTTTCTTATATATTTAAATTTTTAGTATTGTATTTATAAAAAATAAAAAATCTAGGTAATATTATTTTTGATTTTTATTTTATTTTCCATATTCTGTTTTTACAGAAACAAAAATAGAGAGGGGGATAAATGGAATATTTAATGATAGTTTTTGCTATATTTTTAGGTGTTTACATATTAGGTGTCATAGTTTGTTTATGTTTAACTATCTTTGATTGTTGTACATCTAAACAAACTAATGCAGATGTTGACCATAGTGTTATTATAGATAGTGTGTATGGTATAATAATTATTTGGAGAAGAATCATTTGTAATGAGAAGTCTCCAGTTAAAATTGCAATACTTAGTTTTTTATTCCTGTAAAAGAGGAGTAGATTACAACTAAATAAAAAGAGAGTGATGAAAATCGCTCTCTTTAAAATTATATTATTTTTTATTTCCTAAAACTCTCAAGTATCTCTTTAGCAATACCTTTTCATCATAAACCAAAAGCGAGACCTCAAGCAATGGTAAGCATTGATATAAATCAGACTAAGATAATTTTAATAATAGAGTCATCAACTATTTGGGTATATTGAAGCACAAGCATAAGTGTGAAAAATAGGATAATTATTTTAGCACCTGAAGCTATAATTTTACCTGTCTTTTGCTTAGCAAGACTCATTGGGTGGTACACAATATCATAGACAAAGTTAGAGAACCTAATACCAAAAAATCATATAATAATTCAAAGAAATAGTTTTGGAAGATAACCAATTAGTTGTCATAGTGCCTCTTCAACTTCATCAATACCAATGATTACAATTGAAATTCTAAAGAATACTAAAACGATATAGTATCCAATAGCTTTGGCAATCATTTTATCAATTTGAATTTTTCTTCAAAGTTTTTCAGAAAGAGTTGGTTTTTTATAGTTTTCATCATCTTTATGTTCTTCAGCTTCTTTTCTATCGTCTTCATCATCATCAAAATCAAGGTCAAGCTTATCAAGAAGCTCAAGTATTTTAAATCTTTTAAAAAGATAAATTACCAATTTATACGTTAGTATAGCTATAAAAATTCATAGAACAAAAACAATAAGAGCACCAATTAAATACGGTCAGATTTCCACAAGTTTATCATAGATATCCTCTTTTAGTTTTGCTTGGAGCTGATCAAAAAGTTCAAAAAAATTATTTGCCTGAATTGTACTTCCTGTCATATTGTATTGAGTAACATATTATATATATTACATAGTAGCATATTTTATGAAAAATCAAAAATAAATTTGACTAAAGAGGCTTTTTTTATAGAATTCAGCTTGCTATCATACCTTGGTAGTGAAACAATTTGCGGGGGTAACATAATAGAGTGAGTGTACTAAGGCTTCAACCCTTGGGTGTGCGAGTTCAAACCTCGTCCCCCGCTCCATTTCATAAAAAATAAAAAATTGCTGTTAAAAGCAATTTTTTTGATTTTTAAAAACTTAAGAGTATGTTCTACAATGTAAAATTGATAACTTAATAAAATGATGGAAGGATTTGATTATAAAATACTTATTGGAGTCATAACTGTGTTTGTAGTTTTTTATTGATATATCAAATACATAATTGATATTCTAAAATGAAAAACTAAACCACATGTATACAGTTGGGTAGTATTTTTTATTATGGCAAGTATATCTTTCCTTATCATGAAAAATGATGGATCTTGACCCTGAGCATGGTCAATTGGAGCATCTACAATTACAACATTAATAATTGCAATTCTTGCGTTTTTCTATGGTACAAAAAATATAACAAAAAGTGATACTGTTTCTTTTGTTTTAGCATTGCTAACTATTATTGTTTATATTCAAGTATCAAATCCTATTTATGCACTTGTGCTTGTTTTATTTATAACGAGCCTGGCTTTTTATCCTACTTTTAGAAAAAGCTATTATCAACCCTGAGAAGAAACACTTATAGCATATGTACTGGCTTGATGAAGAATGTTTGTCTGAATCTTTGCTATATACCATTTCTCTATACTAACAGTTGTGTATCCTGCTTTTTTGGTAATAATAAACTCTGCATTAGTTGTTCTTATTCTAGTGAGAAAAAAGCAGTTAAATATTTCATAATTTATATATTAATAATTTGGATATGAGATTATTATCATCAAACCCAAACAAAATCAGAGAATTTAGAGAAATTTTATGAGACAAGTTAGAAATTGAAGAATGAAAAGACTTAAAGGAAGTAGACTGAACATCTAGGGAAGTTATTATTTATAAAGCACTTGAGGCTTGAAAAGGTTGTGTTGTAGAAGATACTATTGTTGAGATTGAATGAAAAGAAATTGTAGATATTAGATGGAATATAGATTGATTACAAAAGTATTTGTGAAATAATATACAGTGTATTGTGCATCTTTGATACAATACAGGGGATTCAATTATTATATACAAATGACTAATTGACTGAACTATCTCAACAGCTAAGTGAGAGTCATGATTTTGATTTGATCCTTTTTTTATCCCTGATTGAGAAACAAGGACACTTGCTCAACTTGATAGTGTTGGATTAAAACATAAATTTTCAGCTAGAAAAATTGCTTTAGAAAATTTATTAGAGGAAAATATACAAGAGGTACTGAAAATAAAAGATATTCCAGAGTGGGTATGGGAATATCAATAAAAATTAGACAAAAACAGCAAAAAGGCTAAAATCATACTTAAGAGAATATTTTATTAAAAACCTAAATTTAGATGTTACAACTTTCAAAATTTCCATTTAAAACACTAAAAACTGCCCCAAAAGTAAGTGACAATAGATCTACAAGTTTATTATTACAATGATCATATATCAGGCAAACAATGGCTTGAGCATATGAGTTTTTACCTATGTGATACAAGGTTCTCCAAAATATTGAAAAAATTATTAGAGAAGAAATGGATAATGCAGGATATCATGAAATGCTGATGACTATTTTGACACCTAAAGCATTATGGGAAACTACAAATAGATGGGAAATAGATGACTACTTTAAAGTTCCTGGTCATGGATGAAGTGAGTACAGGATTGCTCCAACTAATGAGGAAAATGTCACTCCTATTATGCAAGAATTCATTCAATCATATAAGGATTTACCTACATGTGTTTATCATATTCAAAAGAAATTTAGAAATGAAAAAAGAGCAAAGTCATGATTATTAAGAGGGAGGGAGTTTTCTATGAAAGATGCTTATTCTTTTCATGCAAATAAAGAAGATTTTGATGAATTCTATAATGAAGCCAAAAAAGTGTACACAAGAGTATTTGAGAGATTATGAATATGAGCAGATACGGTAATTGCTGATGCTGATGGATGAGCTATTTCAGATCAAAATTCTCATGAATTTCAAACTTTTCTAGAAATTGGGGAAGATATTATTGTGCAAGACAGCACTGGATATTGTTATAATTTAGAACTTGCAAGTTGAGTAGCAGATGATAAAAATTCTTCAGAAAATGAAGAGAAAATGCAGTATATAGATTCAGTTCCAGAAATAGTGACTATGGGAAAAATGACTGACTATTTTAAAGCTCCAGCATGGCAAATGCTTAAAACAGTTATCTATAAATTAGATTCAGAAAAATATGTATGAGTTTCTATTAGAGGAGATTTAGATATTAATGAAATTAAACTGTGAGAATTTATTAGATCAAAATATGATGGTCAAGATTTTACCCTTGCTGGAGAAGCTGATTTAGAAAAACTGTGAACAGTGAGATGATTTATTTCTCCACTCAATGATTCAAAACTTGATGTAGATTTCTATGGTGATAATTCACTAAAATCAGTGAAAAATATTTTTGGTTGAGCAAATGCATTGGCTAAATCTACTAAAAATGTAAATATATCAGATTTAGATATTATTGAATTTGGTGACTTTAATGCTCCAATTGAATGATTTACATCGCATAATGTAGAAGGAGAAAAACTTACTTTCAGAAGAGCAAGTGAGGTTTGAAATATTTTTCACCTATGAGACAAGTATACTAAACCTTTCAAAGTAAGTTATCTTGATGAAAATAATAAAAACATTGATAAAGTTGAAATGTGATGTTACTGAATTGGAGTAAGTAGACTTATGTGAGTAATGGCAGAATATTTTATGTGAGATAAATGAATTAATTGGCCAGAAAATATAGCTCCAGCAACTTATTATATTATTGTTCTGTGAGAAGATAATATTGAAGCAGCAACTAAAATAGCTACACAATTAGAATTAGAAGGAGAAAAGGTTATACTGGATGATAGAATGTGAAGAAAAGCATGATTTGGTCTTAAAGCTTGAGATTGTGAAATGTGGGGGATTCCAAATAGAATTGTTCTTTCACCAAAAACTCTAGAAAAAGGTGGATATGAATTAAAGAAAAAGTGAGAAGAAGAGATTATTATT
>CALLPO010000007.1 GCA_938015605.1 uncultured Candidatus Altimarinota bacterium
GTTGTTGTTCATCTTATTATTATATATAAATACATAATAGATAGGATGGACTGTTTTTTAGTGTTTTCCTAAGCTGCAGAATTTTTTCTGTTTAATTCTTTTTTCTAATATTTCTGTCTATTTTAAGGAACTTGGTACTTCTTTTTAATTAAGCTTTTTATGGCTCTTTTATTGAAAGTAACAGGAGTATATTTTTTCTAACTTAGAAGTCAATACTTTTTTATAAGAAAATTATTTTTCTTATTTTATACTTTAATTGTATTTAATAAAATGGTGGGCCTGGTTGGAATTGAACCAACGACAAATTGGTTATGAGCCAACTGCTCTAACCCCTGAGCTACAAGCCCACATTTTAATAAAAATGGCGGAAAGGGAGGGATTTGAACCCTCGGAACCCCGAAGGGGTTCACGCCCTTAGCAGGGGCGCGCGTTAAGCCACTCTGCCACCTTTCCGAAAATTGGGTAAAAAAAATGGCGGAAGGATAGGGATTCGAACCCTAGGTACCCGGAGGCACACTGGTTTTCAAGACCAGCGCTTTCGACCACTCAGCCATCCTTCCACAATAAATGTGAATATTCAAGAGATTTTAAACAAAAAAAATGGCTCCCCTGACTGGATTCGAACCAGTGACCATAGGATTAACAGTCCCGTACTCTACCACTGAGCTACAGAGGAATATCTATTTAATTTGCAAGAGGGATTCTATAAGATATTTATCCAATGTCAAACTTTTTTAAAGACTTTTTTAAAGACTTTTCTCACATACTATATGTAAGCTCTAAAAAGACAAAAAAACCAGTAAAATAATTACTAGTTTTTTAACAGATTTTATCATTTCAACGACTTATTAACAATAGGTGTATAATTAATTTACACATCTAATAAATTTCTTTCTTATAACATTCAGTACAGAATACATTTTCTTGCCTCTCTTGAGAATAAGTACTTTCAATATTTTTACTACATTTAGTACAAGTTCTATCAAAAAGTTTTCTAGGATTTCTAAGACTTATCCTATCTAAATGTCTTTGATCAGGGTGTCTTCTTGGTATTGGTAGATTATTTTTTCTGTAAAAGTCTAATTCTTGAGGAATTATCCTAAATGGCTTAGCAGTTACTTCACATTTAATTGCCCAATTAAGTATATCATCTGGAATCTCTTTTATATCATTAGGTAAACTCGCTGCAGGAATAATTTTTTCTGCTTTTGCAACTGGTTGTTCATAGTTTGACCAATTAAATCACAGATTGACAGAATCTTCTTTAGTCAGTGGGAAATATTCAGAAGCAACTGTTTCATTATAACCAAACTGTGAGATGGATGTAGGAAAAAATTCTCCCCATTCTCAATTATCTTCCATATGTTTAATAATTTTTGGAACCAAAACATCATATTCAGCTTTAGTGTACTGTTTATTGAAGATGCAAAATTCCTTATTTCTAATAGCAGTACATCAGAAACAATTATTTGAAAAGAATGTAAAAGTACAATACATAAGATTATTAGATTCTTTTACACGATGAGTAAATGAATTTTTAAATGAATTCTTAGTTGCTAGAGTTTCATAAGAGTATTCTGAACCTCCCCCACTATAGTTGTCCATTGAATTTTTATAGTTCACATTGTCCCATGCATGCTTAGATCATTCACACCCTTTCATCATGAAGCAGTTAGTACAAGAATGACAATCAATTAATTCATTTCATGTACAATCATCACAATTTACATTATCAAGGTCTCTAAATATTATATCTTTTTTAAGTAATGAGAAGAAATGTTGCTTTGCTTCTTCAAACTTAATTGGATCACCCAAAATATCATTAAGTTTCTTAGTATATTCTTCCTTTGAATATTGTTTATTCAAAAAGTTATAACTAGCATTCACTAAATTATAGGATAAAAATGAATTATTTGATCATTCACAATTATACAAAAAATAACTTGTATGAGAGTTATTACATTTATATAAGTATTTTGAGTTCTGACATTTGTTAGATTGGAAGCACTCATATAGGTTTTCAGATTCTTTAACCTGGTAACAGTCTATACAGTTTGATGATTTATTTGCCCTATAACTATAACTAATATTTTCTGAATAGTGAGTCCTATATGATAGGTAACAATTATTAGAATCTCAAGTATCATTTGTATACTCACAATTTTCTGAGTTTTGAATGGTTGTTGCAAGTTTTGGTACTCGTAAATCTAATTCTTTAAAATTTTCAAAAAAGGATTTATTAAAGTCAAAATCAATTCAATAATCTAGTGGTTCCCAATCATCAGACCACCAATGTTTGTGAGAAAATACCTTAAAATCTTTATTTGGAGAATAAATTGATATTATATTTGTGCCATCATTATCTGAAGTTCTGGTGTAAAGACTCCTCTCATTTCTACATGAAAGTCTTCTTTGTTGTCTACAATCAGGACAAAGAGTTGGTGTGGGGAAATTATATTTTTTACCTAAAAAAACAGGAGACACTTTATCATAAAATTCTAGGTCTAAATCAGTAATTTCAAAACTTACACTACAATGCTTACATTTTTTCTGTTCAATAATACATTCTTCCATATTCTTCCACACATTAAAAATAAATATACCTTTTTAGAAGTATATTTACTTTTAGCACTTTTTCAAAATTTAATAAACCTCCTTATTATAACATTCTTCACAATATACTATCTCTGGTCTTTCAGGCGAATATGTTGTTTGCATTTTTTTACTACACTTATCACACTCTCTCTCGAATAATTTTCTTGGGTTTCTGAGTTTCATTCTTTCTAAATGTCTTTGATCTGGATGTCTCTTAGGAATCGGTAAATTATGTTTTCTATAAAATTCTAGCTCTTGCTGAATAATTCTGAAAGGTTTTTGAGTAACTTCACAT
>CALLPO010000008.1 GCA_938015605.1 uncultured Candidatus Altimarinota bacterium
GTTTTATATAAGTAATATATACACACTATATTTATTTTATATACCTTTGCAAGTTTTTTATATACTTTTTATTACTTTTATATATACATTGGCTTAAAATAAATAAAAAGGCCTCCATCAAATTTCTTTGATGGAGGATTGAGCAGATTTACAAGGTCAACAAATATGCAAAACTCACTAAGCCAGTAAAAGCTACAGAAATTGCAATTGATAACTCTTTAACAGTAAATCCTTTTTGACTACGAATATTCATAGTTTTCTCCTTGCAAAATTGCTTAATTACAATGTTGCATATTTTTTATATAGATATAAAAAATAAAGTCAATAATATTATATAAATAAAATCACACTTACTATACTTAATAATATTACAAAAGCCTTTTTAATAGTCATTTCTTCTTTGTAGACAATTACTGAAAGGATTATTGGGATGAGTATACTAAAAGAGTTCATAGTGTAAACTACAGCCATATTTCATGAGAATGCTTTTATCATGGTCCATGAAGTTAGAAATGTGAGGAGTCACAATAAAATTCAAAAACTATAAATTCATTTAGTGTTATACTCTATCTCTGTAGAAGTTTTCTTGTGAGTCTTTAATTTATAATATGAAAGAAATATTCATAAAAATAAAAATATAAAAGTAAATAATTCTAAATTAAATCAAACCTCATTTACATACTTATTCATACTTGCAGATATCATCAAAATAAATGCAGCAGAAAAAGTATAGACTAATCACTTTTGTAAATTCATTTGATTCTTACTTTCTTTTTTAGTAATTAATAATATAGGAACTAATAATCATAATATGATTCATATAATATTATAAAAAGATAATGACTCAGAAAATAAAAAAATACTTGAAATAGTAACAAAAGTTACTGAAAATGTTTTATACATTGGTAAAAATATAACACTATCCATATATCTCATTCATTCTATTTTAAAAGCAGAGACAAAATATGTAGTGAGCATTTTAGCAAATCAGAAAGCTAGTAATATATAAATCAATGTAAAATCAAAGTTTCACCATGATGTATATACATAAAGGCAAAATGCAAAAAAAGCTCAAGAGCTATATCTCATAAGTAACACTTGATTAGTATCATAATTTCTTTGTGAAACTACTTTTAATAAAAAAGTATTAAATCATGCAAAGAAAATTGAAGCAATTGCAAAGATTAACCAAGTTTCCATAGTATTTTATTAATATTATTCATTAACTAACTCATTAAAAATTCCCAAAAACAATAAGTACCTTAATCATGATTCATTTTTTGGGGGAGTTACAGCATGTTCTAAAGTTTCATCTTGAATAATCAGTCTGTTAGCTTTTGTTGGAATTACTTTTTCTTTTCAATCTTTTGTCCATACACTCAAATCTGCTTCTCACTCTAGTGTGCACATAAACAATGGTGCAGCACTCACATATCATGGATCTAAATGTTTATCATAGGCAGCACTTGTATACTCATTAAGATTATAACGTTTCAGTATTGCAATATTGTACAATATTTTTGTGTGATCTCTTGCATATTTTACAGCATCCATTAAATCTTTTGTAGGTTCACTTAGAAGTAAAATATTTGATAATACTTCACTTTCATCCAACAAGCATGTAATTTTTCTATCTTCAGATCTCTTAATTTCATCTAAAAGATTAATTACTATTTTCTTTGGAAAAAAATCATCAATAATTTCAATTCACTCTTGCATAAAATATAATTTTATAAATTTATTTATATATTATAAATAAAAATAATTTTAAATCAATATACAAATCTAAAAATTATATAAATAAAATTACACTCACTATACTCAGAAATATCACAAAAGCTTTTTTCCTTGTCATTTCTTCTTTGTAGAAAATTACTGAAAGAATTATTGGGATGAGGATACTAAATGAATTAATAGTTACAACAATTGCTAGGTTTCATTTAAGTGCATAGGCAAATGTATAGAATGAAATGAACTGAATAAATCATAGAGCAATAGCAAAAGGAAATATTCCTTTTTTTGAATATGATTGTTTAGATTTTTTATCAAAAATTTTATAACTAACAGCAGAGAAAAAGGTTCATACTAACAAAGCCACAAAAATAAAGAAATCTAAATTTAATTCTTTAAGTATAAGTATCTTAGAGAAGATAGTTGCTATAGCTGTAAAGATTGATGTAAGAATAATTAAAATTAAACCTAATTTCAAATTTTTCTGAAGGACATTTTCTGATTTTGTTATTAGCAGTAATGGCACAGCTATTCAAAAGATTATTCAGAGAAATTCTTTCCAATTCAAATTTTCATTCAGTATAAAAAAACTAAAGATAGTCATTAAAATTGGAAAAAAAGTTTTATAAATTGGGAAAAATATAACCGTATCTACATTATATAAAGCTTTAACTCTTGAAAGTGTTGATAAAAAAAAGAAAAATGTATTACCAAATGCAAAAAATAGTATTATATATCAACTAAAAACATAAAGTGAATCCCAATATGTGTAAAGGTAATATAGTCCTGAGAAAAATGCAGCCGATAAATAGGTAAAGAATGAAGTATATGAAGTATTATATCATCTTTTAGTAATAACTTTGTATCCAAAATTAAAAATCCCTGCTGTGAAGAGAGAGAATATTGCATACAGAACCCAAGTCTCCATAAAGTATTTATAAGTAAATAAAAAGTTTAATATAAAATTAAACTTTTAGTAATTGAAATACTAATGGTTACAGTGTTCTCAATGAACATGACCTCCTTCTCACTCTTCAGTTGGTTGATTTTGTAAAAACTCAATAAATGTATCTGTTAATCCTTGAAGTAAAAGTCCATTATCTGTAAGCTCTTTCCCTTCTGGTCAAACAAAAACTTTTCTTAAAACATCTAGTTT
>CALLPO010000009.1 GCA_938015605.1 uncultured Candidatus Altimarinota bacterium
TGAAAAGTTGATGGGGATTTCTGACCAAATACAAGGGCTTGAATTAATGAGTTTAAGAGCGAAAGTGTTGATAATCATACAAATGATATGATAGCAGAGACTGAGAAAGAATATGAAAATCAATTAGCAGAAAATGAAAGAAAAGGAAAAGAACCAGTTACAGAAGAATGATTAGCAAAAATTATTAAAGATAATTCTGATAATATTAGAAGTTTAGAAGATTTAAAAGATATTTTATCACCTACTCAATATGCTTCATTTAAAGTAATTAATAGAATTTGAGGTGAACAAAATTTTGATAATGCATATGCTAATTATAAAGAATTACATAAAATTCCTAATGCAACTGAAAAAGTAATTGTTGAAAAGAGTATTGAGAAGACAGAAAAATATTCAGAAGCAGAAAAAAAAGTAGTAATAAATAAGATTGAAAAAAATGCAGGGATTATAAAAACTTTTAGAGGTTTAAATAATACACTTACTGTTGCTGAAATGAAGGTTTTTCAATATATATTATGAGTGACAGAGGATGGGAATGCATGACCAGATACTTGGTCAGCTTATAGATGAAATGATACAATTGCAAAGAATGAAAGCTGAAGAAGTATTGAAGTAAATTCAAGGGATATGAGAGATTTTGCTGCAATGGTTAAAGCAGAAGCTTGAATGGAAGGTAGAAGTGGGAAGGTTGCTGTCTGACATGTTATTATGAATAGAGTGACGTGAGTAAAATGAGTTAAGTGAAAATCTTTAAATAAAGTTCTTTATGCAAAAACTACAGCTTGAAAATCAGAATTTAGCCCTATGAGTGATGGTACATTTAATCAAATGAAGAAGTCATTAACATCAAGTGATCTAAGTCTTGCAAAATCAATTTTGGATTGAAAAGAAACTAATCCAATTGGGACTGCTACTTTTTTTCAGAACTTAACTGTAGAAAATAAAAAGAATACATGGCAAGAAAGAGCAGAAAAAAGAGGAAAATTACAAACTGTTGCTACAATATGAAATCATAGATTTAGAAAAGTTGTTTAATTTTTGCAAAAAAATACATTTGAATATACTTAAGTTAGTAATAATATGCTAACTTTTTTTGATGAGAAAATTTGATACATTTATATTTGAAAGCTTTCAGTTTGATAGAGAAACTCTACAAGCTAAGTTTTATTATAGCTTTGATAATTGATTAGAAATCTTTGAAGAAGTTATAGATTTTAGCTGTGAGTGATTTTCAGTTGATGAGAATATATTGGGATCAGATGATGAAACTATTCTAGATAATTTTTTATTTCAATTGCACCTAGCTTTAGGGATTAGTTATTATAAATTATTTCCGACTAAAACTCTGGAAATTAAGTCTGGATATTTAGATGATGATCAGATTGTTTTTTGGGAAAAGTTTTATAGAAATGGACTAGGAGAATTTTTTATCACAAATGAAATTGACCCAAATGGATTGCTGAATTTTAGAAATAGTGGTTCCGCTATTTCTATTGAAGAGCTTACTATAAAAAATAACTATATAGAAAGTTCAGCTAATTTTATTGAATGAAAAACACTACTTTTATGGTGATGATGAAAAGATTCAATAGTGAGTTATTCATTATTAAAAGATAAGAAAAAACTAGATTTATTTGTTTTTGGAAAAATAGATGCAATTAAAAAATCAACGGCTGAGGTAGCTGATGAAAAAGTTTTATTAGTAAAAAGAACCCTTTCTAAAAATCTTTTTAAACTGAATCAAGAAGGGTATTATAATGGTCATGTTCCAATTACATGAATTATAGCATTTGCTACATTTGTTGTTTGATATTTGTATTGATATTCTAATATAGTTTTGAGTAATGAGGCTTCTGCAAGTGAATCAAATACTGAGTGGAAATGAATTCAAGTTAATCATCAATATTCAAAATCATTAGAATTTGAGCAAGATTTACTAAATTATTCAACTGGATATATATCAAAGTGAATTAGATATTTTTCACTTCTTAGAGGAATGTATGAATATAAAATTGCAGAAATATTTTCAAAACAAAGGCATTTTCATAAAAGCTTTAGTAGTTGTAATAGAAACTTTGTAATTTCATCAGATCCTCAAAAGAAATTATGGTGCTGTGAATGTGAGAAATGCTGCTTTGTGTTTTTAATACTCTCTGCACACTTAGATGCAAAAGGATTAGTTGAAATATTTTGAGAGAATCTATTTGAAAAACCAGAATTAGAAAGCACTTTTAGAGAATTAATTGGGTTAGAAAACCATAAGCCATTTGAGTGTGTATGAACATATGAAGAATGTTTACTTTCTGCTAAAAAGACTATTAAGAATACTGGGTGAAAACTTCCAATTATACTAGAATCTCTTAGATGAGATGTTGAAGAGGAGCTAGATGCTAAGTCAGAGAAAAAACTTGAAAATAAACTTTTATATATCTCTTCTGAGGATATAATTCCAGAACAATTTAAGAAACTTTTGTAATGAAAAAGAAACCACAAAACATCATAGAAAAATACTTTAATTTGTATGATTCTTATCCAAGACACTATTTTATTTTTGTCTTATTTTTTGTCGCTTTTTTAATGATAATTTCAAAAGTTTTTAGTTATACCATAATTGATCATGAATTTTATCAAGGGATAGCAGATAAACAACAGATTTGAGAAGTGAAAGTCCCAGTGACAAGATGATCTATATTGTCAGCTAATGGTGATGGAAGTATATTAGCAACAAGTGTAAGTCTTAATGATTTAGCTATTGATCCAACAAGTATTTGAAATAAAGCAAAGTTGGTATTATTCTTAAGGGAAATAGTGTTTAGAGAAACATGTATTTGAAAAGATCAAGAGGATTGTCGTAATAATGTCTTAAAATTTGTAAAAAAAGTCGAAATAGAAGATTTTACATACAATGAAGATTATATTAAAAAATTAATCCAAGATGAACTTTTACTCAGAGTATCAAAGAAAAAAGTAACAAGCGTACTTTTAGCTCAAGGGCTAGAATGAGATGTACCAGAATTAATTGAAAGATTACATCTTAAATGAGTATATATAACTCTTGATAATGTCTATATTAACCCAGAAGAAATTTTAAATATTACAGAAGTCGCTGAGAAATTAGCTCCTCTAATATCTTTTCCAGTAGAAACAGTTGAATATTTAATTAGAAAAAGAACAGTAAAATATATACCAATTCTTACAAGGCTTTCAATTAATGAATCCTCAGAATTAAAAGATTATATTGAAGAAGAGAAAGCTGCAATTAAAAAATGATTTATAGATGAAGTAGAATCACTTCATAAATTTATTATTCTCTCTCCAAACCCACATAGGTTTTATCCAGAAAACAAGATTGCATCTCAAGTTTTGTGATTTGTAGATAATGGTTGAAAATGACACTATTGAATTGAATGATATTTTAATGATATTTTAAAGTGAGAAGCTTGAGAAATTGTTAGTAGAAAAGATATCAGATGAAGAACTATTGATTCTTTTGATTTAGATACACAAAAAAATGACAGTGAATGAGCCGTTATTTCCACAACTATAGATAGAAATATACAAAGAAATGTAGAACAAATATTGGAAGCAGGAGTGAAAAAATATCAAGCAAATAAAGGAAGTATAGTCGTGATGAATCCTAAAAATGGTAAAGTTCTTGCTATGGCAAATTATCCTAAATTTGATTCAAATAAAGCATGAGAAGTTTATGAATTAGAAAATGTAAGTTATAAAGAATATAAAAATCCAGGAAATCAATTAATTGATAGGTGAGTGTTTGTGGAAGATTCTGAAATTGGTGAGGAATATATTTTTGATGGGAAGAAAATAAAACTTAGACTAGCAACAAGACCTGAATTATATAATTATGCATTAAAAAAATATAAATACAAAAATGACTTATGAACAGGTGTATATAAAAATCCGATAATTAGTGATTTATATGAGCCAGGTTCAATTATGAAAGCTATAACAATGGCTATATGAATTGATGCATGAGAAATCACAAGAGACACATTTTACCAAAATAGTTGACCAATAAAAATTGATAATTTTAAAATTTCGGATGTGTCTTCAGCCTGTAGATGATACCACTCATATTCTTGGGCTCTGAATTACTCATGTAATGTTTGAATGGTAAGAATTGTCCAGAAAGTAGGGAAGGCACTTTTGTATAATTACCTAACTGATTTTTGATTTGGGACACCAACTGAGATTACGCTTGATTGAGAAGTAGTGCTTCCATTAAAAAATTATGAAAAATGGCCAAGAGCACAATTATTTACAACTTCGTATGGTTTATGAGTGTCAGTGAATCAACTTCAAATGGCAGTAGCATATTCTGCACTTGCTAATTGATGACTTATAATGAGGCCTCAAATTGTTGATAAAATTGATTTTCAAAATGGTAAAGTAATTGAATTTAAAGAAGAAGTACTCAGAAGAGTTATATCAAAAGAAACTTCTGATACTATGGTTGATGCACTAGTTGATTCTATTGATAATTGAGTAGCTAAAACATGAAAAGTAGAATGATACTCACTAGCGTGAAAAACAGGAACGTCTCAAATAGCATATAAATGATGATATGAGAGTGGTTATGTTCCAGGATCAACAAATGCTTCATTTGCTTGATTTTGACCTGCTCAAGATCCAAAATTTGTTATTGTTGTAAGACTTTTTAGACCAAGGACAAATAATTACTGAGGTTTGACTAGTGCTTACCTTTTTGCAGATACTTCAAAATATTTGTTAGATTATTATGAAATTCCAAAGTTAGAGCAAAAATAATTGAAAAAAGATACAAAAAGTGGTATAGTTATAGTAGTAATTACTATAACTTTTTTATGTCAACAAAACAAGAAAAGACTGCATTTATATCTATTGATGATTGATTAGACCCAAATAAAATATTTAACTTAAATATAGCAGTTGGGTTGATGAGTTTTTCAACTATGCTTTTTCATTTTGCAGCGGTATATTTTTTCACTTTTAAATTAGGGTCTTTGTTATTAGTCTGAATATTTTTATGACTTTGAAATTTCTTTGCCTTTTTGTTTGATGTCCCAATTAGTATACTACAGTCATATTTTAAATCTAAAACTCTTCTTTGGTTTTGAGCTATTGCACAGATGTTTGCTATGGTAATCTTCGCAAATTTTATTTTTTGAACAACTGATTTCTTAGCTTGAGAAGTTGCATGAACACTTGAATGAATTGAATTACTTTGAGCTACTGCACATTTTTTTCTATGAGATGTTACTAATTGGTTATTACTTCTTTGAGCTGCTGTATGTTATTGATTCAATAGAGAAATTAATGATATAACATTTCTTTCATATATTTTAAGTGAGGCAAACCCATCACAGTACAAGAAAATCATTGCCCAGAAAAATTTATTTTTTGGTATTGGTTCATTATTCTGACTAGTATTGTCTTGAGTTATTTTAAGTTACAGTCCTAAATTGATAGTTATTTATATATTATTTATAGTTGTAGCTATTGCATTTGTCTCATTAAAGTTTTTTGATTCCAAAGATAAGATTATTAACCTAGCTGATATTAAAAAATATAAAGTGTACTTTGATAAAAACTGACTAAATAAAGCTAAATCAGATCTAACAGATGGTTTTACTGAAAAAAAAGATGCAATTGTACAATCAGTGAAGTCAGTTGAGTTAAAAGAGGTATTGTGATCTACAAAGTATATTTTCATGAAGCCATTGACATTAAAGAGTCAAATGCTTCCTATTTGAGACTTAGTAAGAGAAACTCACATTGCTTTTATAGATATATTCAAAACCTTAATATATGCAAAATCATCATCTTTAATTGTATATTGGTCATTTATAATGGTATTAATATTTGGATTCTGGGATACATTTGCTTCTACTTTTCTTTTAGAGTTTTTAGATCAAGTAAAATCAGGGTGGAGTTATATTCTTCTATGAATTATAGCAATCCCAGCTTTTGCTCTTCAAGACCCATTTTGAAGGTTAGCAGATAAAGTTTGAGTCTATAGAATAGCAAATCTATGACTTGCTATATCAGGAATTTCATTAATTATTATGGCATTTTTTGCAATATGAGAACCTTGAAAACTTAATTTCCCTGTCTTATTAGTACTTGCACTTGCAAATTCAGTTTGATATGCAATTTGTATGAGTCTATCTGTGGCTGTATTTTTAGAATCCTACAATAAGACATTTGCTCTTAAAAATAAACTTACACAAATTGATTCAAATGCATCAGCTGCTCCAATGAAAATTCTCCAAAATCTTGCTAATGTTGTTTGACTAGTATTTGGTTGATTTATACTTTGAATAGCCTGATATCCATGATTTTTTGCTATATTTGGTATACTTATTATTATGTTTTTAGGTTGGAGTATATTAAAAGGGAAAGATGTGAAAAGTTAGAATGATACTATTTTGTATTAAGAGATATTTTTTACAAACTTTCTCTTTTTTTATTATATAATATGGGTTTAGTTATATTTTTTGACAAATAGTTATTTTTAATTATATTAAAAATAACTATTTTAACATCATAAACAAACCACTTATGAAAAATATATTTAAAAACATTGTTACTATTATTATATTATCATTTTCTATAATTCAAACTAGTAATGCGTTTCAACATATGGATGTCTGTAATTATACATACTGAGATTATTCAGGTGATTATTATGACAGATTATGTACAGAGGATTGACTGCCTTCAGAAGATTCTCCTATGTATTCATCAACTACAAAAACATCAACAGATACTACAAATACTACATCAACTGTAAAAAAAGATACAGTCCATGATTTGAGAGATGTTAAACATACAACTGGATCTTCATTTCCTCTTAGTGATTGATATTACAACATTGATAGAGATAAAGAAATTGAAGAATTAAAAGTCCAACTATTAAAGAATAATTTATTATTAGAAGAATATAAAAATAAGACTAATAAATTACTGGAAAATCAAGAAAATTTGTTAGACCAAACTGTGTTACCAAAAAATCATCTAGATGAAAGTGTTCCAGATAAACAAACTATTAAATATACAAAAACACCAATCAAGAAAACTATTAAATATACAAATACTCCAATGGAAGATATTGTTGTAGATCAAAGTGTAACTGACCTTATAAGAGAAAGAATAGAAAGAAATAATCTAAGAAATGCATTAAAAAACTCTAGAAATTAATTTCTAGAGTTTTTTGTTATTTTTCAAATGGTGCCAAATACTAGATTTGAACTAGTGACACAAGGATTTTCAATCCTCTGCTCTACCCCTGAGCTAATCTGGCTTGTGTGTACAACTTAATTGCAAGAGCATTATATATAAAAAAATCAAATAGCAAGATTATTTTTGAGAATAAATCTATGAGATTTTCATTTGAAAAAAATGTGACTATAAGTAGACTAAGTAAGTGAATCTTTTTTTATTATATAATTATATGATTATGGGAAAGTTTGAAATGTATGAAGATAAAGCTTGAGAAACAAGATTTAGATTAAAAGCAGGGAATGGAGAAATTATTTTAGCATCAGAGGGGTATTCTAGTAAAGCCGGTTGTGAAAATGGTATTGCTTCTGTTAAAAAGAATGCACTTGATGAAGCTAGATTTGAAAAAACAACAACGCCTTCTGGAAAATTTAGATTCAATATGAAAGCTTGAAATGGTCAAGTGATTGGAACTAGTCAAAATTATTCAAGTGAATCTTGAAGAAATAACTGAATTGGTTCAGTTGGAAGAAGTGCTCCTGATGCTAAGACTGTAGAGGTATAATTTAGATAAGTATTGAAAGATAGGATTTTAGGTAATTCTATCTTTTTTATTTTCTCAGAAAAAGACTGTATTTTCTAAAATTAATTGCTATAATCAGGGAATAAATATTGATATAATTAAAAAAATAATGAAAGTAAAAGTATGCAGTTGAAAAACCTGTGGTTCAAACTTTTCAAACTATATAATTAGGAGAGTTGAATGAGATGTTAAAAGACTGGAACTAAAAAAAATTGAACTAGAAGAAGCTAAGTGTATGGGGATGTGTAAAAAATGACCAAATGTTAAATTTGATGATGAAGTTATGAATTATGCTGAACCAGCTAAAGTTTCAGAAAGAATGATAAAAGGACCTAAAAAACCAAAGAAAAAATATAATAAAAAATAAACACGTAAAGATTTAATGCAAATATATAATACTCTAACAAGAGAAAAAGAAGAATTCAAATCACTCAAAGACAATGTAGTAAAAATTTATTACTGTGGACCGACAGTATATAATTTTGCTCATATTGGTAACTTAAAAACCTATACAGGGAATGATGTTATAGTGAGGGCTTTAAAATTTTTGTGATACCCAGTTCAAACAACAATGAATATCACAGACATTGATGATAAAACAATTAGAGACTCTATGGCTGCTTGAGAAAAACTTCTAGATTTTACTCAGAAGTTTACAAAAGAGTTTTTATCAGATATTGAAAAATTAAATATACAGCCAGCAGATAATATTGAACCAATTTCAAATGTTATACCAGAAATGGTCAGAATGATAAATACAATGTTAAAAAGAGGTTTTGCATATTTATCTGATGATGGAAGTATTTATTATAAAATAAAAGCTTTTAATAAATATTGAAAATTAGCAAATCTTGATATGGATAGCTTGAAAGAAGCGGCAAGAACTGATAATGATGAGTATGAAAAAGACTCCGCTTCAGATTTTGCTCTCTGGAAAGCATATGATAGTGAAAAAGATTGAGAAAATTTTTGGGAAGAGACTTTTATTATAGATTGAAAAGAGCAAAAAGTAAAATGAAGACCAGGATGGCATATTGAATGTAGCGCTTGCGCTATGAAGCATTTTTGACCACAAATAGATATTCATATGTGAGGAGTGGATTTAATTTTTCCTCACCATCAAAACGAAATAGCACAAACTGAAGCATGTACTAGAAAGACTTTTTCTAAATACTGGGTGCATCATGGTCACTTAATGGTTGATGGGAAAAAAATGAGTAAAAGTTTATGAAACTTTTATACACTTAGAGATTTAGAAGAGAAATTTTCTAACATTCCAAAGGATATTCTATATTCTGCAATTAGATTAAATTTTATTAACTGTAAATATAGAGATGGTGTTGATCTGAGTTTTGATAAACTTGAAGCAAATTTCACAACAATTAAGAGAGTTCAAGAAACTATTAAAAATGTTCAAAGAAACTTAGCTTTAGAACATGAAAATGCAGGTGTATCAAGAGAATTTAGAGAAGATATGCAATGAGTTATGCAAGATTTTATTGCTTGTTTGGAGGATGATTTTAATATGCCTGAAGCTCTAGCT
>CALLPO010000010.1 GCA_938015605.1 uncultured Candidatus Altimarinota bacterium
ACTGTGTAGATTTTTAGCTCATCATCTCATGTATTTTCTACATTATGCTTAGCTCCTGCTGGAACTATAACTGCATCTTCTGCTTTTACATGGTACACTGTTTCATCAATTGTTATTTTCCCAGTCCCTGATTCAAATCTAATGAATTGATCATGATCTGGGTGAACTTCCATTCCGATGTCTTCTCCTACTTTTATAGACATAAGTACTAGTTGTAAATTATTCCCAGTATAGAGAACTTTACGGAAATTATCATTTTGTAATGTAAGCTCTTCAATGTTACCAAAAAATCATTTTTTCATGTTAATTATATTAATTAATAAACTACTCTTTAATTATATCCTTTAAAACAAAAAGACAATAAAAAAATCCCTAAATGAGAGATTGTTTATTTTTCTGTAAATGGTGGACCTTCCGGGGCTCGAACCCAGGACCTTATCCTTAAGAGGGATCTGCTCTACCAACTGAGCTAAAAGTCCATTTAACTTGCAAAAAGGAGTTTATTAAATATATTCTAAAAATCAAATTTATTTTCTAAAAAACAGGTGTGGTAAATAATCCATATATTGACTTAGTGAAGGAACATAAACAAATTATGTGCATCACTGAAGATATCTATAAAAAGAAATCTCTATGGAATGAATATTTTCATAATGATAATGATATTGTTCTTGAAGTGGGAACAGGTCTTGGAAACTTTTTTTCTAGAGAAGTGGTAAAAAATCCAGATATGAATTTTGTTTGAATGGAGATAAAATATAAAAGACTCTATATAACTGCAGAAAAAGCTCTATGAAATCTTAATAACTATGTAGAGAATTGAGTGAGACCAAAGTGAGTTCTGAGAAGAAAAACTGAAGAAAATTCCCCTCTATTGTCAAAGAGAGGAACTGAGGTTGAGTTATTAAAATCAGAAGCTAATAGTTCTACTAATTTTGTCCTCCTAAAAGATAAATGAGAACATATAGTTGATATATTTTGAGAAAATGAAATAAGTCTCAGCTATGTATTTTTCCCAGATCCTTGGGCTAAGAAAAAAAGACGGTTAAAAAACAGATTACTTCAAGAAAAATTTCTTACTAATTTGTATAATATTACAAAGATTTGATGAAGATCTATTATTAAAACTGACCATTTGTGATACTTTGAATTTGTGCTTGAAGAAGTAGCAAAAACATGATGGAAAATAGTGAAAAAATCTTACGATTGGGAAAATGAAAACAACTTTGATAATTCAGAAACAACTGAATTTCAACAACTCTTCAGATGACAAGATATTAAAATTAATTATATAGAATTAGAAAAATAACATGGCTAAAAAGCTTACTAAATATAGACTCATCACAGTATTTTGTAAATGCTGAGAGAAACTTATTAAGTATAGAAAATGACCATGAAGAAGATTATTAAAGATTCACAGAGATAGAATCAAAATAGACTACCATAATATATTTATAGAGAATTTTGAAGAAGCTGGAAGTGATATCCTATGTCCAAATTGTAAGGAGAGAATTACTACTGTTCAAGTAGTGAGTTGAAAATATATAAACAAAGTAAATCAAGGACAAATCTGAATAATAAAAAAGAGTTAGTAATTTTTTTAGATAGAAAGTATGAACTATATAAAGAAAAATTGGGAATATATAATACTCTGATTCCTTGGATTGTATTTAGGTGTCTACAAAATAATTGAATGACTTTATTTAACTGGAAGTATGGATAGATTTATTCAAACTCTAGATAATAGTAATACTAAAACAGCAATAGAAAATGTACTTATATGATTTTATAGTATATTTGCTTGACCAGGTTCAGTTATTATCACACTTATTGGTTATGTATTGATTGTTATAGGATGTATCTATATTGCTCTTTCAATTTTTATGTTTTTTAATTCTAAAATTGTTTCTTATATATTTCTACCATTGCTAATATTCACAACTTATTTACAGGTAATAAAATCATTAGAGGAATTTATTTATATGGATTGAGTTCAAATAATACTACTCAGCTTATGATATATTTCTTACATAAGTCTTATGTTTTTTAGAAAGAAGAAAGAAACAAAAAATATTGAATTATAAATTGAAATAAATTAAAAATGGTTAAAATAAATCATGAATTTTAATAAAGTAAAAAATATAAATGGATATTGAATCATTACTAGATACTGATAGCTTATCAAAATATGTTGAAGTAATTATAAGTGGAGCAATGAATTATGCACCTAAAATAATTTGAGCACTTCTTGTTATATGGATTTGATTTAAAATAGTGAATATAGCAAGAAATTTCATACTTAAGATAATGGATAAGCAAAAGATTGATCCAATGCTCAAGAGTTTTCTTACAAGTATCTTTTCTATTATATTAAAAACACTAGTTTTTATTAGTGCTGCTGGTATTCTATGAGTAGAAACTAGTTCCTTTGTTGCAATGCTGGCTGCAGCAGGTTTAGCAGTTGGACTAGCTCTTAAATGAACACTTCAAAATTTTGCTAGTTGAGTAATGATTCTATTATTCAAACCATTCAAACTTTGAGATTATGTTGAAGTTTGATGACATGCAGGAACAGTGACTAAAATTGAAATTTTCAATACAATAATGCTTACTGGTGATAAAAAAACTATCATCATACCAAACTCTGAAATTACAGCAAGTTCAATGGTAAATTATTCAGCTCAGCCACAAAGAAGAATAGATCTAGAAGTGTGAATTAGTTATACAGATTCAATAGACAAAGCTAAGGAAGTATTAAATGCTATAGCCAAAAATGAAAAAAGAATAATCAAAAAAGATGGTATACAAATTTGAGTAAAAGAATTATGAGCAGATGCAGTAATTTTAGTATTTAGAACATTTGTAAAATCAGAACAATACTGGGATGTATTCTTTGATTTAAATGAAACAATCAAAAAAGAATTTGATAAGAATGGTTTGAATTTTCCATACCCTCAAAGAGATGTACATTTGTTTAAAGAAAACTAGGAAAACTATTAATAATCTTCCCCCATCAACAAACTGACTTTTTCCAACTTCACCATTAAACTAAGTATCTCTTCATTAATTTCATCTAACATTTCAAATTCTCAAGAGGCAAAAATATTTTGCTTCTTTTTTTCGAGAATATTATATTCAGCTTTTAATTCTTGATATTTTAATTCTAGCTCTTCTTCTCAAATTATTTCTTCTTCTTCACTGTCATTATCTGTTCATTCATTTCAAATACCTCATGTAGCATTGAGAATTCAGGCATTAATATT
>CALLPO010000011.1 GCA_938015605.1 uncultured Candidatus Altimarinota bacterium
TGTCACTTTATATCTTTCATCAAGATTTGTTAGAGCCTCAGCTCTTTTATCTTCAAAGATATCAGTAATAATATATGAAGCAAAGTATACAACTTGTTCTAATTTTCTTACAGGTAAGTCTAATAATAGACCAATTCTTGAAGGAACTGATTTCATAAACCATATGTGAGCAACTGGTGCATATAAATCTATATGAGCCATTCTTTCTCTTCTTACTGAAGCCTTTGTAACTTCAACTCAACATCTTTCACAAACAACCCCTTTATACCTAATTCTTTTATACTTTCCACAAGCACATTCATAGTTTTTTCTCGGTCCAAAAATTTGTTCACAAAACAGTCCACCTCTTTCAGGTTTTTGTGTTCTATAATTTATAGTTTCAGAAATAAGAACTCTCCCATGACTCAGAGCTTTAATTTTTTCTGGAGAAGTAACAGCAATAGCAATTCAAGCTAGATTATCAAGATTTTTTCATTGTGTTACATCTTTTTTTCAAATGTCTTTACCAATTTCTGTAAAATCAGTAATTTTGTCATTCAAGAAATTATCTAATTCTTTAGATTTTTCAAACATGATATTTATGTTGATTATATATTAATTTAAGATTTTTTATTTTTGAGCATCTTTTTTTGCTTGTGCATCTTTTTTATCTTGTTCTGCCTCTATTTTCTTCTCAATTTCTACAATCTTCTTATATTCATTCTCCATTTCATCTTCTCTTTGATCCATTTCTTCTTGATCAAGTAAATCAACATCAAGTCAGATTGCTTGTAATTCTTTAATTAATACATTAAAAGATTCTGGTATATTTGGTTTTTTGATTGGTGCTTTTTTTACAATAGCCTCATATGCTTGAGTTCTACCAGCAACATCATCTGATTTAATTGTAATCATTTCTTGTAGGATATGACTTGCAGCATATGCTTCAAGAGCCCATACCTCCATTTCCCCAAATCTTTGACCTCAGTTTTGAGCCTTTCACCCAAGAGGTTGTTGTGTAACCATAGAGTATGGTCATACTGATCTTGCATGAATTTTTTCTTCAACCAAGTGATGAAGTTTTAGCATATATTTAGTACCAACTGTTGTTCTTTCTTTAAATGGTTCACCAGTTTCTCCATCAAATAATTGAGTTTTACCATCAATAGGCAATCAAGCTTTTTCCATAAGTTCAGAAACTTGTTCAACACTCATACCATTTAGAATTGGAGTAGCAACATTGATTCAAAGTTTAGTACCAGCAGCTCATGCATGTACTTCTAGAATTTGACCTATGTTCATACGAGAAATAACTCATAGTGGGTTTAGAATCAAATCAATTGGAGTTCCATCCTCATCAAAAGGCATATCTTCAACTGGAACAATTTTAGAAACAATTCATTTGTTCCCATGTCTACCAGCCATTTTATCACCAACTTCTAGTTTTCTAGTAGCAGCAACATATACTTTTACTTGTTTAAATACTCAAGTTGGAAGATTATCACCCTCTTCTCTTTTTAGAATTTCAACATTAAGGATCTTCCCACCTTGCCCAGCTGGTAATCTCATAGATGAATCTTTTACATCTTTTGATTTATCACCAAAAATAGCACGGAGCAATCTTTCTTCTGGAGAAAGTTCTTGTTCTCATTTTGGAGTAATTTTTCAAACAAGGATTGAACCTCATTCAACATTAGCACCAACTCTTACAATACCATCAACATCTAAATCTTTAAGTTTAGTTCCAGACACATTAGGAATATCATCTGTAGTTTGCTCAGGTCACAATTTAGTTTCTCTAACATCAAGAGAATATTCTTTAATATGAATTGATGTATATTGATCATCTTCAATTACTTTAGAAGAGATAATAATAGCATCCTCAAAGTTATACCCTTTCCATGGCATATATGCTACTCTTAAGTTTTGACCAATAGCCAATTCACCATTTTCCACAGCATGACCATCTACTAAAACATCCCCCTTTTTAAATTTTTCTCCATGAGAAACAAGAGGTTTTTGGTGAATAATCATATCATGATTAGATCTTCTATATGTCTTTAGTTCAAATAATTTTTTCTCACCTGATTTATAAACAATAGTAATATGTTTAGCATCAACTCAGATAACTTCTCAGTCCTCCATAGCTACTTCAACATATCCTGAACCTTCTCATACAACTCTTTCCATACCTGTTCAAACAACAGGTGCTTTAGGCCTTAGTAAAGGAACAGCTTGTCTCATCATGTTTGATCCCATCTCCGCTCTCGTTGCATCATCATGTTCCAAAAATGGAAGAAGAGATGTTTCAACAGACATAGTTTGTTTTGGACTTACATCAATATGAGTAACTTGTCTTACATGTGAAATTGTAGGAACATTAGCAGCTCTTGCTGAAATTCTAGTATCAGTAAAATTACCATGTTCATCAAATACTGAATTAGCTTCAGCAACAACTAGTTCTTTTTCTTGATGAGCATCAAAATAATCATATTTAGAACTTAAATAACCTCTTACTTCAAATGATTTAGCTTTTAATTTTTTAGCAATGTTTTCAGCATCTTTTTTTGTAATAAGAGTTTTCTCTTTTACTAATACTTTTCCATCATCTCCAAGAATATCATTTAATGCAATTCTATTAACAGAAGATTTACCATCATTTTTTGCTCCATGAGTTATTTCTCTATATGGAGTTAATAAGAAACCATATTTATTTACTCTAGCATATGTAGCAAAGTGAAGTACAAGACCAATATTTGGTCCTTCAGGAGTAGCAATAGGACATATTCTACCATATTGAGTTGGATGAACATCTCTTACTTCAAATGAAGCTCTTTCTCTTGTCAATCAACCAGGTCAAAGAGCAGATACTCTTCTCTTGTGACCTAATTCAGAAAGTGGATTCGATTGATCCATAAATTGTGATAATTGAGAACTTCAGAAAAATTCTTTCATTATAGCAACAATAGGTCTTGAGTTGATAAATGTTCCTGGAGTAGCATCATCTAATTCAAGAATAGTCATTCTATCTTTAGCAATTCTTTCCATTCTAGCAATACCAACTTTAATTTTATCAGTAACTAATTCTCAAACTGATCTTACTCTTCTATTACTTAGGTGATCAATATCATCAGTACTAAATCCATCATCTTTTTGAACAATGTGAAGATAATATTTAATAGCTTCAACAATATCTTCTAGTGATAAAAATTGACCATTTTCATCATCAACATCAGTTTTAATACCAAGTTTAGCTGTCATTTTCATTCTCGCAATATGACCTAATTCAAATCTTTTTTTGTTAAAGAACGTCATTTCAAAAAGTTCTTCAACTCTTTCATCAGTAGCTAAATCACCTGGTCTCAATAATTTATAAAGAGTATGCCAAGCTTCTAATTTAGAAGTAGTTTTATCTTTCTCAAGAGTTGGTGCAATATGATTTGCAATAGTATCATCTGAGAATTCTTTAAATGTATCAAGAATTTCTGCATTTGATTCCATTCCCCAAGCTCTAAGTAGAATTGAAATAGGAAGTTTTCTTTTCTTATCAATTTTAACATTAATAATACCTTTCTTTTCAATATCAATTTCAAACCATGAACCTTTTTGAGGAATGAATTTAAGTGAAAAAACTCATTCATTAGCAGTAAAGAAGATACCTGTTGATCTAATAATTTGATTAACAATAATTCTTTCAATACCATTTACAATAAAAGTAGCTTGATCAGTCATAAGAGGAATTCATCCCATATAAACATCTTGCTCTTTAATTTCACCTGTTTCTTTATTCAACATCTCAAGCTTAGCTTTAAGAGGTGCTTCATAATTCAGGTTTTTTCTTTGGCATGTATCTGGATCAAATTTTGGTTCTTCTAAGAACATTCCCTTATAATAGATACTTACTTTTTCTTCTGAGAAATCCTCAATAGGGAAATTATCAGCAAAAACTTTATCAAGTCCTGTTTCTAAAAATTCTCTATAGGAATCTAGTTGTACTTCAAGCAATTCTGGGATACCAGCAATACTTCTATCATCTGTAAAAAAGTGTCTCCCACTTATTTCATACAAACTTCCAACCTCTTTCGATTTCTTTGTGTTAGCTTCTTTAGCCATATTATTGCTAGAAATTAATAATAAAAAATAATGTTTTTCATAATTCTCTACTCTATATATTTAAGTTTCTTTACACAGTCATTGCTTTAAATACACAAAAAATTGCCCTAGCTTTTCGGGAAGTACACAATCGTAAGCTAGTGCGATTACCAGTATTATAGAGAAAATAGGGAAAAAGCAAGGGAAAAGTTGAGAAAAATTCGCAAAATATGACATATTATTGACTTTTATATTATTTATCTAATAATATTTAAATTATATAATCTATTAATAATAATCCTCATCTATATTTATGGGTAGAATTTTAATCACATGAGCATCATGATATATTGCTCAAAACCTTACCATGAACAATGTTTTTTTATGACATGATGTTATTAATTTCGAAGGTGATTTACAAGATACATGAAGCTACTCTAAATACTATAAACAAGGGATATCTCATATACTACATCTATGAACACTAAATAATAGAAATAATAGAGGGCAATGTATAAAAATGTACCAGCAAACAAATATAGATTCAATTAACTCATTGCTAGAGCTGTCAAATCAAAATAATGATGCTTTATTATTAAATTTCTCAAGTACAAGTAATTATAAGATTCAGAATATTCCTAAACAAGAAATTTCTAATCCTGATTCTTTAATAAGTATACTTAAAAAAAATCCTGACTTAGATAAGTATTCTCTTTCTAAATCACTTGCAGAGAACATCCTATTATGAAAAGATAAAACGATATCTATAAGGTTACCCTCTGTTAGTTCAAAAAAGTGAAATGTTATGGATAGCTTTGTTGAAAAAATCTCAGAAAATCAACCAATATGTATAAATACTGCCGCTGAGATTGATTTTATCTCAATATCGAATGTCTCTGAACTAGTAAAAAAACTTCTATGACAAGAATCTACTAATTATTATAATGGTAAAACACAGATAATTGGAACTTGAGAAAAAATAGATTTAAATACACTTGTACAAGTAATAAAAGTAAA
Source organism: uncultured Candidatus Altimarinota bacterium (assembly GCA_938015605.1). Classification (GTDB taxonomy): domain Bacteria; phylum Patescibacteriota; class Gracilibacteria; order BD1-5; family UBA6164; genus CALLPO01. Next base: position 5,089 of record CALLPO010000011.1, read on the forward strand.
AAGTGGTCTATCATCATTAGATATACCAAAGCTATCAAAAACAAATACAAATCATTTTTTAATTCAACTATGATTAAATCCTACAAGCATAGAAGAACAAATAGTTTCTGCTATAAAAAAAAGAGCAACTAAAATTTAGTTACTCTTATTTATTTTCTTTAATTCTTACCCAAAGAACTTTTTCTTCAAGAAATCTCCTCACATACTGAGTAGATCATCTGTTATTTCACCATCTCCATCTTGATCAAGAAAACCAGTTAGAATACTTTTATTAGCAGTTTCACCTTGTAAAAGTGAACCAACATTTAATCCTCATGATTTAGCTTCTCAAAGTTTTCCCATAACCATAGGAGCAAGAACTTTTAGTAATCCTCCTGCTTGACCTGCATCAATTCCAGCTTTTTTAGCAATAGCATTTGTAACAGTACTTTGTGAACCTCATAGTACATGCTTTAGAATTCAAGCACCTGCTCCAGAATCTGGATTTCATGCTAAACTTCAAATCATATCCATAATCCCACCATCATGAGATTCTACAGCTTTATTAAGTGCTGCAGCTCCCTCATCTGAATCAGCATTTTTAGAAAGTCCTCCAAGGATCATTGGAAGTGCAGAAGTAATTGCTGATTTAGCAGAGTCACCACTCATTCACATTTTTTCACTTATTTCTCCAATAACTTTATCAGTCATTGCATCAGTTAACATTTTAGTTAAATCCATATTTTGTTATTATAAAAATAATGAATCTAGTTTATTCTAAAAGTAAATAAAAGCAATTTCAGAGAGAAAAGTGTGTTAAAAACTATAAGTTTTTATATCAAAAAAAAAGGGGGTATTACTACCCTCTTTTCTCTTTTTTTCTGTGATTATAACTAAACTAAACTTGTGTTTTTTCAGTCACTACAGGATATTTTTCTGCAGTTTCTCTTACAAACTTAGAATACTCATTCACTACAAACTCTTCACACATCCCAACTGAAGCACCTACATAATTAAGAGGCTCCAAATTAGATGGGAATTTTACATTTTTCAACTCTTCATAACCTCCTTTTTCTAAACGTTCTAACAGATTGTTTTGACTAACTGTACCATCTGCAATTTCAGACCAAACCATCTTACATTCTTCCATAATAATATGATGAGTGGCTTCTCTAGGGGCACCTTGTTTTGTGGCTGAACCGAGAAGTTCTTCAGTTGAAAGAAACGGAAGCATGTTATTTAAACGTGTTAATATCACATTATCAAAAACATTTAAACCACCAATAAGCTCAGTTGCAAGAATCAGACAGGCATCAATTGCCAGAAGTGATTGTGGCATATAGACCCTACGACCCGCCGAATCATCAAGAGTACGTTCAAGACCTTGAACTTGTTGAGTCATGTTTGCCATTACTTGAAATCCAGGTAATAAACGAGCAATTGAATTCAACCTCTCTGCTTTCATTGGATTTTGTTTCCAAGGCATTGCTGATGAACCAACTTGATTTATCCCTCTAGGTTCACCAATTTCACCCATTCTGGCTATATGACGTAAATCAGTGGCCATTTTAGCAAGATTATTTGCAAGAGAGGTAAAACAAGAAAGTAAATCAACATCCATACTACGGTGAGCTGTTTGTCCAGGTATAAGTTCAGTAATCTCAATATCAAGTTTTTGTGATACTCGTTGCTGTAGATCTTTTACCTTTTCATAGTCACCATCAAAGATTTTCATGAGTGCTTCATATGTACCAGTTGCACCTCGGATTCCTTTCATATGCCAGCGAGATTTTAATTCATCAAGTTTTGCAAGGTCCTCCATTATAGGTCCAATCCACATAGAAATTCTCTTACCGAGGGTTACTGCAGCAGCTGGTTGCAAGTGGGTTTCACCAAGCATAGGTAAATCTTTATACTTCTCAACTTGCTCTAAAGCAATTGTTAAAAAGTTTGCAGTATGCCCCATTACATGGTTAATCCATTCACGTTGCTGGAGAATTTCACCATTAGATGTTGCATCTTCTGATGTCATTCCAATATGAATCACTTCTCCAAGACTAGGAACTAAATCATTACTAATATATTTAATATTAGCCATAACATCATGTCTAAGTTCCCCTTCAATCTCACCAATTCTGGACCAATTGAACACTGTAAGATTATCTTTAAATTCCTGAACTGATTCCTCAGATGGAAGTGTTTCAAATACTTTCATCTCAATTTGTGAATCAAGAACAGCACTCCAAACTCTACGTATTGATGACCATCTATAAGCTTCTCCTGTTAGTATTTTTGCATCAATTGAACAATATCTTCCACAAAATGGTGATACATAAATATCTCCAATCCCAAAATCACTAGTATTAATAACTGGTGTTTTTTCTAATGGTTTTAAAGCCATGGTTCTACTCCTTTTTAATTAAAAATAGCCTAAAATAAGCTATATTATTTATACTTAAATAATATTAATAGTCAATTTAAATTGTAAATACACTAAACTTAAGATATAATTACTCTAATAAATGTTAACACTACATATTTTTTGCAAAATATTCTTCTAAATATCCCCCATGACAAACTTCTTCACTTTGGTGTGAGTTTTTTATTCCTTGTGATTATTTTTAGTATTAGAAAAGTACTATTAAAAGATAGCTGATTTATAAGAGTTTTTGCATACAGTTTCAGAGATGTCTTACTTATTGGTATTTTTAAAGAAATCATTGATTCACTCTGATTTTGAAATCCTGAAATTTGAGATATTTTAGCTAATATCAGTGGAATTATTGCTCCAGTATACATTTTTTATTTAATCCATGTATCTAACAAACTTAAAAAATCTAGAAAGCTTTTGTATGAAAATAAATTAATTCTAAAATTTAAAGCAGAAAAAAAAGTCTTACATAAAATAAAACTTTTATTATTTCTTTCAGTAGTTTGGATTTGAAATATTGCTTACCTATTTTTAAAAATTCCTTTCTTAGCATTAAAAGAAACTATCAGTTTATTGCAAAAATGATTTAAAGTATTTAGCAAAAACTAAACTACATATCTTCTATTTCTCAGAGTAATTCCCTCATTTTTTCTTCATCTTGTTTTTTAGATTCATTTTTCTGTTGTTCTAGATTTCTTTCAACAATTTTTTGAACTTGATATGAGCTGAACATTTTAATACTTTCATCAAGCTGAGTCAACATATTAAAACTATATTCTTGTATCTTTCAATTATCAGTTACTTTTTCTAATTCATCTTTGATATATTCATAACATTCTTCTTCCTTGATAATTTTATACAAATGTAGTCAAAAATTATCCACATCATCTCTTGCGATATAACTTTCAATTGCATCAATCCATTTTTCAAAAAAAACAATTACATCTTCAGGAAATAATTTAATAATTTTCACTTTTTCTAATGTAATTCTGAAGTCCTTTTTATATTGGTCTAGTTGACTATTTTCTCTTTTAAAAAATTGTGTTTGTGCCATAATTATATATTTAGTTATCTTTAAATCATCTTGTACATAAATTATCTTTACATATATCAATTTGTCCAGATTTATAATAGCATCATTCTAATCCAGATTTATCATAATTACAAAAACAATCTGAGTCTTTCTCACATACTTCTCAATAGTTATCTGATTTTTTAGAATTAGCTAATTCTTCTTGTCTATCATACACCATAATTTCAGTTTTTCACATCATTGAATCCGTTGAATCCTCAAGTGAATAAACATGTATATCATGTAAACCACTTCTAGAAAAAATAGCTCAATCATCAAAATACATCGTTCATTTCTCATCAGCATTGTATTCAATAGCTCCATTATCTAAATCTTTAGATAATTCTGCATCCCTATCACTTTCAGAAAATATCAACAATGTATCTGAATAATTAGGGTCTTTTGCTGTAATTTCAAAAGCATTGCTGTCTCAAACATATATTTTTTCTCAATTGTTTTTTACACTAATTGTGAAATAATCTTCAACTACAGTATTATTTCCCGTTCTGTTTGTAGAGTTATTAGAAGTTTCATCATCTATTAATTCTCTCTCTCAGGATATCTGAAGATTAGGGGTTAAAAAAATTTCAAGCCCACGCTCAAATCCATATTTATTTGTCATCCATAAAATACTAAATAAAAAAATAAGTAATATAACTATTACAAATGATTTTAGATACGTTAATAATAATTTCATGCTATTAATCCTCAATGATTAAACTCTTCCCTACTCTAACAATATTAATTTCTTCTTCAATTGCTATTTTATAGTCTCTTGATGTTCAAGCTGATATTAATCAATTCTGTAGGTACTTACTTCTGATTTCTTTGAGAAATTTAAATTCTTCTCTTCTTTCTTCTTCACTGCATTCAGATTTTCATATAGCTGAAAATCACATGAGAGAAATATTTTCTGTATCATCTATTATTGTCATAAAATCTGTGATTTTGTCAGGAGAAATTCATCACTCCTTAGTTGCATCAATGTTTATTTGTATGAATACTTTTACCCAATTTCATTGCTTTTCACAAATATCATTTATTTTTCTAATTTGTTTTATATTGTCTAAAGAATGAATAGTTCAGCAATATTTTGTAATAAATTTTATTTCTTTTGATTGAATATTTCATATAAAATGAGTTGCCTCTCTTTCTAGTTCTTTTTCTTTAAGAGAAGAAACTCTATTTTCTCACAGCCCAATTAATACTTCTGAATCTTCCTCAGAAAATTGAGAAATAAGGTCATTAGTTTCTTCTAAATTCCAATATTTAGTAACCGCTAAAAGCTTAGATTCTGACTTCTTAAAATCATCTATTAATTGTCTATTAATCTTCATAATTATCTAGTTTATATATTATTCTAAATATAACTTTCTACACTAATTTTTCAACTTCATTTTTAATTAACAATTCTTCATTAGTTGGTATAAGATAAAGTTTTACTTTTGAATCTGGAGTTGAAAGGAGAGTTTCTTCTCATCTAACATCATTTTTAGATTCATCAAAAACCACTCAACAAAAAGCTAATCTTGTTGCTATAATTTTTCTAATATTGATTGAATTCTCTAGTACTCAAGCTGTAAAAATGATACTATCAACTCAACCTAAGTCAGCAATATATCCTCAAAGAAATCTTACAATTCTAGAAATATACATCTCCAGTGCAAATTCATAATCTTTGTTTCACTCAGCAATTCAATCTTCTATGTCTTTTAAATCTCATGTTTTCCCAGTAAGTCATAAAACACCAGAATGATTATTTAAAACATCTCTAAGTTGAGCTGGAGAAAGGTTTTCTTTTTCTTGAAGAAATGTAATGACTCATGGTCAAATTCATCCAGATCTTGTTCACATTACCAGTCAATCAACAGGAGTAAATCACATTGATGTGTTGAGACATTTTCAGTCTTTTATTGCACTTAAACTTGCTCAGTTTCAGATATGACAACTAATCACTCTTTCTTCTTGTTTTGCTAAAATTTGAGTAAGTCTTTCACTTACATATTTATGAGAAATTCCATGAAAACCATATTTTCTTACTCAATATTTTTCGTAATATTTTTTAGGAATGGCATACATAAAATTAGTAGCAGGCATAGTTTGGTGAAATGCTGTATCAAAAACAGCAACCTGTTTTGATTCATTAAAAACTTCCTCCGCTCATTTAATACATGCAAGATTTGCCGGATTATGAAGAGGTGCAATTTCAATACATTCTTCAATTCTACTTTCTACATTTTTATCAATAATGACGCTATCTGAAAAGAAGGAACCTCCATGAACTACTCTATGCCCTATTGATTCAATTTCTGAAATGTCTGCAATGATTTTTTCTGAAAATAACACTTCTACTACTTGATTTAGAGATTCAGTATGATCTGTAAAGTTTTGATTAATAATTCTTTTCTCTCAAGAGAATTTATATTCTAATACACCTTTCTCATCTCAAATTCTTTTTACTACTCATGATACAATTTCTTCAGAATCATTTTTTTGAAACACACTGAATTTTAATGAAGAACTTCATGCATTTAAAACTATTATTTTCATATCTTTATTTATAATTAATTAACTTTCATATTATATAGAAAAATAAAAATTTGCACTACTTGTTTTTATAAATAAAATCTTGCTGATTTATTAATGAATAATTATATATATGTCTGATACAAAAAAAACAAATATTTTTTTTAGATTATTTAAACTCCTTATATGGATAGCAATTATTGGGTGAATTATATTCTGGAATAAGTATTCCACTTTCACTGATACTCTACTAACAAAAGATGCAACAACAATATCTATTGAAGAATGAGATTACTACTCAAATATTTATACAAAATTTATATATGTAGAATGAGAAGGTTGAGAAATATGAGAACAAATCATTGATGAGACACTATTAAAAGTTTATTTAAAACTTAACCCTCCATCATGAGCACTACAAGCATGAAGCTATAAAATCAAAGAAGGTACTAAATTTTCAGAATTATTTGAGCAACTTAAAGAACCAATTAAATCTGAAGAAATTACTGTAACATTTTTGGAATGATGGAATATTTTTGATATAGATGATTACCTCTCCAATAGAGAACTTATTGAAGAAGGAGCATTTATGAAATATGCAAGAACAAATGGAATAGAAGAGCTTAGGCCTAAGTATCCATTCTTAGAAAATGCAATTACTCTAGAGTGATTTCTATACCCTGATAGTTATAGATTATTCAAAAATAAATTTTCTCCAGAATACCTAGCAACTAAAATGCTTGATAATTTTGAAACAAAAGTATATGAAAAAATACTCATTTGAAAATCAAATGAAGAAATACTTGAAATAGTAAATATAGCTTCAATATTAGAAAAAGAAGAAAAATCAGATGCTGAAAAACCAACTGTTGCTTGAATTTTGAAAAAAAGATATGAAGATAATTGGATGATCGGAGCTGATATTACAGTTTGTTATCCACATGACCTTACAGCAGAAGAATGTAAAATGGTAGTAACAGAGTATATTAATGAAGTAAATGAATATAATACCAGAACAAAGACTGGTCTTCCTAAAACTCCAATTGGAAACCCACAATTTTCTTCAATTGAAGCAACTGTAAACCCAAAAGATACACCACACTGGTTCTATCTTCACAATACTAATACTGGAAAAATATACTATGCTACTACTAATGCACAGCATGAAGCTAATAAAGCAAATTATTTATATAGATAAAAAAAGCAGAGATTAATCTCTGCTTTTTTTGATATTTAAGATTATATATGATAGAATTTTTATATATTATATATGTAATGTAAATATTATGGGTGCAGATTTTAAAACACCAAGTGGTTCTAGTGAAATAAATAATAACTTAACTGAAGTTCAAAAATCAGCTCAAGAGTATATTGATGCTAATCCTCTAACAAAATGACATGTTCATGCTAAAGGATTTACTGATAAAATGTGAGATACTTTTTATACAGTTCAATGAGAGAGTGGTGATGAATCTGCTTTTTCAATTGCCTCAATATTATGAAAATTAAATTTAATAGAAGAATATTCAACAATTGCAAACATGCGATTTGCACAGAGTGATTCAAAATTAAGTAAATGAGATATATTAAGACTAAAGGTATCTTGATATGAAGACAATGATGGAAAAGATGTGTGGGAATTACAAATTCAAAAAGACTAGATTATCTAGTCTTTTTTATTTTTCTATTTAACTTTTCAGAGATGTTTCCCTCTTCATCTATACTCAATAACAATTGGAGTACCTTCAAATCAGAAGTTTGCTCTAATTTTGTTTTCAAGATATCTCTTATATGAAAAATGAAAATGATTTGGATTATTCGTAGTTAATACAAATTTAGGAGGATTTACATCTGCTTGTGTTCAGTAGTAAATTTTAGGAGAATGAGATTTTCTATTCCCTGTTGGAGGATGTTTATAAATAACTTGTTCAAGAAATTCATTGAAGATTCATGTTTTTACCCTTTTGAATCTTTCTTCTTTAATCTCCCCAGCTCTTTCTAGAATTTCATTTACTCTCTTTTTATCAGTAGCTGATGTGAAAATTACTGATACCCAAGGTACAAATTCAATTTTTTCTTTAAGGTAATCAATATACCTATTCATCATTGTTTCTTTATTAACTCATGGTTTATTCAGTACTTTGTCCCATTTATTAACGGCAATAATTAATCACTTTTTTTCTTCTAAAACTCTTGAAATAATTGATAAATCTTGTTGAACTATTCATTCAAATCAATCCATTACAACTGCAATAATATCAGCTCTTTTGATAGCTCTCTCACTTCTCATGATAGACCAATTTTCAATATTTTTTGTTCATATTCTGCTAAGTCTTCTAATTCAAGCAGTATCAATGAGTACGTAATCTTTTTCTCCGAATCTGAATTTAGTATCAACTGAATCTCTTGTAGTTCCAGGCATATCTTTTACCATAACTCTATCCTTTCAAACAATAGCATTAATAAGACTAGATTTCCCAACATTAGGTCTACCAGCAAGAGCTAGACTTACTACTGAATCATCAAAAGTTTCTAATTTATAATTAAGTCCTTTATTAGTAAGGAACTTTGCTACAAATCTTCTCACATCTCCTAGTCATGCATTATGACTTACAGAAACTGGGAAAAAATCCATTTCTCATTTTCATGCTAAACTCCAAGCTTCCATTTTTTGACTATCGTTATCTGCTTTATTTGCTACAACAATGAAATTTTTAACTCCTCATTTTTTAAGTACTCTTGAAATTCTTTCATCAAGATCTGTGAATCTATCATATTCTACTAACCAGATAAGTAGATCTGCTTCTGTGATTGATTTTTCGGTTCTCTCAATAATATCATCAGCTACAATATCTTCTTTAGATCCAAAATCAAGTCAACCTGAATCAGCCAAAATATAGCTAAGGTCATTTGACTCATCAGTATATTCAAATTCAGAGATATCTCTTGTTGTACCAGCTTCATCTGCTACAATAGCTATTTTATGACCAACATACATATTGAAAAAACTTGATTTTCCAACATTTGGTCTCCCAACTACTACTACTTTTGCTAACATTATTTTCTAGTTAATTTTTATCTTGCCCATTATATAATTATATTTTATAAAGCAAGTTTTTAAATTTTAGAGTTTTCCTTTCTTATTCAAATAAAAGTATACAGAAATCATTATTAATATACTCATAAATAAAAGGATATAAATAAATGATGGGGAATCTGCAAATGGAAGATTTATATTCATTCAATAAAAACTTGTAATCAGAGTAAGAGGAAGTAAAAATGCAGAGAAAATTGTCAGTAGTCTAATAACATTATTAGTTTGGATATCAATAATTGACTTGAAGGCATCTTCTATTGAATCTATATATTCTTCAAGAACTCTTACATCTGTAACTACCTTAGAAATTTTATCTTCTAAATCTTCAAAATATACTTCAATTTCATCAGAGAACAGTGCATTCATATTGTCTTCTAACCTTCTCATTACAGGTATTTGAGGAGCTAACATATGTTTTAACACCATGATATTCCTCTTCTTAACCATAAGTTCTTTAACTAAAGAGCTACTTGTATTTTCAAACACCTTTTTTTCTATAATTTTTAAGTCTTTCATTACATTATCATGAATTTTAAAAACTTTTTCAATCATTGCCTGAACTACTTCATACAGTATAAAAGCTGAAGTAATTTTGAAATTATTTTTTTTGTCTATTTTTAAATCTTTATAGTTTTTAAAAATTTTAGTAGTCTTTGTTCATGGAAAATTCCTTAAAGTAATAAGAAAATCTTTCCCTAGAAATATATTAAATTCATTTAACTCATAGACTTTTTTATAAGAATTATACTTTGGAAAATGTAGAACCATAAAAATATAGTCATCATAACTATCAATCCTGGCTCTCTGATTATCTTCTAAACACGCTTCAATATCTAATTCATGAAAATCATATTTTTTGATTAATTTCCTTACTTCATCTTCTCATAAGTTTACTCCATCAACCCATTCAATTCATTTTATTTTTAGTTTTTGAAGCATAGTTTTCAATAATTATTTTTATTCTATTTAGTATAAATAGTTACCTTGGAATTGCAAAGAAAAAGAAATTGACTTTTAAGTATTTTAATTTATAATGTTTTTATACTCTACTAAAACAATACTATGCTTAATAGTTTAAATAACTTTTCATATACTGATTTAGATTATATTCACATGCTTGAATGATTAACTGATAATCGTTCATGTTCTAATTCATATGATATTTTTCCATCAAATGAATTAAAAGAGTGGAGAGATCCAAATGATCCAAATGAAATCAGAGTTTCTATCCATCCAGAGGGGGAAGATATGTATAAAATTAAATGATTAAAATGATATTTCTATCTAGATACAGAAAATGATTGTTTGTTAGATTTTGAAAAGGTAAAAACTGATCAAGATATGCAAATGTTAAAAATGGCCATTAGGCTTATTACTAAAAAGGTCACAAGAGAGAATATTGAAACAGTGTATAATTTTAGATTATGCAATCAATGAGGTGTATACTGAATCATTAAAAAAACTGAAGACTAAGTCTTCAGTTTTTTTAATACTTTTTTTAATCTTCATCTTCTTCAATAACTTCAATACTTA
>CALLPO010000012.1 GCA_938015605.1 uncultured Candidatus Altimarinota bacterium
AGTACATACAACTTGTTTTGGTTTATATTCATATTCTTTTTCAAGTCTTCTGAGTTCAAGTTTTACCATGTTTTCATCATATTCAATATTATGACCAATAATGATATCCGGTGTATTAATAAGATCTACTATTTCTGGATACACTTTTTTGAAATTAGGTTTTCACTTCATATCTATATCATATAAATGGTGAACCTGACTTGATGCAAAGGGAATAGGCTTCTCTGGATTAATAATAATATCAATCCTTTTCTCTTCTTTAAACTCGTATTTTTCTCACGATTCATCTTCCACCATTTCTCAAAGAATTCAGGCAAACTGAATCACTTGAGGTTGATTATCTAGATTAGGATCTTTTTTGTTTATAAAACCGGTAGTTTCAGTATCAAATACAAATATTTTCATTAATATACTTTTAATTTTTATATATAAATTATTGTATAGATATTTAGATGGAAATCAAAAAAAACTCTAGAAAATCTAGAGTTTTTAATTTTATTTAAGCAGCTTTCAATTGATAGTAATTTCTTCAAACCCTTTCAATAACGTCTTTGTTTTGAAGGTTCATGTAGATAGTTGTTTTCTTTACATTTCTGATTTTAAGAACTTTATTAGCAATTTCATCAGTATTCATAGGTGCTCAATTCTTTTCAAGAACTTGTATAATAACATCAAGAACAGTACCAGGTTTGAAACCCCAAGCTTTTAGAGCATAGATTCATCTACCAATTAATACAAAATCAGGATTTCTTATTAATTCATTATGAATTGTATTTACTTTTACTTGTTCTCCAAGATATTCAGTAATTTTGTTAGAAATATCAACAAAGTGCATTGGTATTTTCTCTTTTTTCATCACAAATACTGTTTTGTCTTTTAGAGTTTTAGGATTTAATATTTTCCATCTAGTAAGACCAATAAGTGTTTCTTCTCATTTTACAAGATCTTCAAATATATCAAGACAACTGTCTATAAAAGGAATCTCAATTTTAAGTCTAGGAGCAAATCTATTTTGAATTTGAGTGTATAAATCAGTTTTTTCCATTACATCTTTTTTTCTTCTGAGAATTTTTAGAGCCTCTGAATGTACTGCATTCACTAATTGAGGAGAGATTTTTTGTTTGTAAAAGTAAGTGTGAGTCCCTATTTTTGGTTTAGATTTTGAAATTTCAAAATCAGATTGAATAACAATTTCTATAATTGATGCATTTACATCTTTATCAAGTTTAAGTTCATTAATAATTGTAGAAATTATTTTATCTCTCAGCATTAAACCACCATGAAGATTAATAAGCTCTAGAGCTTTTTCTTGAATTTGACCAAGAATTGTACTCTTTAGTACTCTTCAGATTTTTTTGATTCATGAATTTTCAATCTGTCTTACTCTTTCTCTTGTAATTGGTTTTTCAAAACTATTTCCAATATGTTGTAGAGTTTCTTTATCACCATAAACTCAAAGTCTTTTTGTCATGACTGTTTGTTCTTTTTCAGAAAGGTTCTTTAGAACTTTGTTGAATGATTGAACCACTTCTGTATTACTAATTGTAGGAGCCATTACAGTTTTTTATTAAATTAAAACAATTTTTCAAATATTTATTTATACTAATATATTGTTACTTTGACAAAAGTCAAATTTTAGAAGGGTAGTTTTGTTGTGTTTTTTTCATTTTTTGGAACAATGCTTGAATCTTCATCAGAATTATTTGTAATATATGTTTGTCAGTCTTCTTTTCCAAGTTTTTTATTTACTATTGAACCAAAAATAAAAAGAATTGAACCTATAAGAAAAAAGACAATTCAACTATGAAATGCTATATCACTACTAAATATCTTCAATCACTTTAGACCAGTAAGAGTTTGTATTCATAGAAGTAGTAAAATGATAGCTGATCCAAGGTATATAGAAGAGTCATTCCAAGAATAGTTTAAGACTAGTTTTATTTTTTGCTTAAGTAATGTTGAAAAAATAATGAAGACATTCATCATAATTAATATGAGAGCTGTAAATCATGTAATTCCTACAATATGAGAAAAAGCTCAGTAGCTTGTATTATTGTATTCAATACTTATCCATGGAAGAGTAAGTGAGGTAAGAATAATAAGTAAGCTAATAAGTATAATTATATGACCAGGATTAAAGTTAGATGTTTTAATCTTTATTTTCTTAATTCATTTTAAAGCATCAGCTCTGTTTATGGTATTTTTCTTCATATTTTTGTCTAAAAATAATACTTATTATTAATAATAATAAAAAACATATAAGTCACAAGAAAAAAAATAAATTAATAAAAAAGATTTGCTAAAATGTAAAAAGTATATAATTTTAATAAACTTTAGTATATAAAGAAAGTATATAATGATATCGAAAGTACAATCAATAACTGTTAATTGACTAGAATCCACAGTTATTTCAATAGAAGTAGACATTAATAATTGACTCCCAGCTTTTACAATAGTAGGTCTTCCTGATCAATGAGTACAAGAGAGTAAAGAAAGACTCAGGAGTGCTATGAAATCAAGTGAAGCACGACTTCCTACAACTAGAATTACTGTAAATCTAGCGCCTGCAAGTATCAAAAAATCATGACCAAGTTTTGATCTTCCAATTGCCATTTGAATTCTTAGGAATGACTGATGGGTAAATACAGATCATTTAATTAATGACTCTATATTTGTCTGAGAGCTTGCTCTTGACTGAAAACTCAGATGAGTAGATTCAGTATTACCTATGACAATTTGAGCAAAAGAGAAGTGATATAAAAGAATTTTTGTTCCAAGAGAAAATGCGCTAGAAGCTTCAATTATTCCTTGAATAGATATTATTTCAGTTGAGAATTTAGCAGATTTAATGGCTATTTTAAATGGTACTAAAGATTTAGATATTCATGCTAAACTAGATTTTAGTAGCTTAAAGACTCAATGAGATAGTTTTTTAGAAAAAAATGATTTCAAATATGTACTTGGACAAGAACAT
>CALLPO010000013.1 GCA_938015605.1 uncultured Candidatus Altimarinota bacterium
GAGGCTCATTCTGGATCAGATACATCAATTTCGACATCGACTCAAGCACCTGGATTAAGAGCTAACATTATTGATGGAAGTACATTTACTGCTACACTTGAATAATCTCATACTATCACTGCTGTATGGGTCTCATTATCTTCAAGTGTTGTTCAAATTTGGTATGCTGATCTATTTTTAAGAATTGAATATGGGTATGGAAGTTTTGTTAATGGATCTAATGGGACACTATCAAATGAGTCCAGTAAAAATTCTTGATTTAATTTTCCTTGAATAGCAACAACCTTTCAATTATTTGTGATATTAAATCACTGTGTTGGTATTGGGTATACTCAATGTTTTTCTTTGTAACTTGCAAGATACAACTGGATTTTTGCTAGATTATCTAACCTTACTGAATCTCTAGAACTTCAGATTTGTCATGTATATGATAAAAATGCCAAAGTTCATAGAATTGCTATAATTGCAACTCAAACCATTAGTTCAATAAGAGTAAATCAATGTTTATTTATTCTATTCATATATTCTCTATTAAATTCTAATAATATTTATCAAAAAAATAATTCAGCTATATAATAGTGAATTATTTTTTTAAGACAAACTTATCTATTTAATATATCCTCCAGCAAATTTATTAGTTAGAGCTACAAATTCTGCAACATCTTCTAATTCCCCTCATTCAAGAAGAATCGCTTGATTATAAGCATATTTCATAATATCAGCTAATCTCTTAGATTTGATATCATCTTTGAATTCTTTCTGCATGGCTTTTACCAGTTTATTATCTGGATTAAGCTCAAGAATTCTTTTTTGGGCTGGAACTGGTTGCCCCATTGCTTTCATCATTTTTTCCATTTGTGGATCAACTCATCCTTCAGGAGTTTTGAGAGCTCCAAGAGCATCACCTAACTTTTCATTTAGTTCTACTTTTTCAATTTTTTCAGAACCTATAGTGTTTTTAGTAAGTTCAAGTAAATCCTTAAATTTCTTCTTAGTTTTTTCTTGTTTTTCTTTATCTTCTTTAGTTTCTTCTCATAGAGAAATATCGCTTGACGTTACAGACTTAAGTTGAGCTCATTTGTACTCTGTAAGAGTTTGAACAATGAAGCTATCAATATGATCTGTCAGAAGTAATACATCTACCTTTTCTTTTCTAAATTGTGCTAAATATGGACTAGCAAGTACTTCTGCTTGAGTTTTCCCAGTAATATAGTATATAGTTTTTTTAGCCTCATCTTTTGAATCATGACATTTACCACTACCACAACATTCTTTATCTTCACCTTCTTTTTTTTCTTTTTTCTCCTCAGATTTTTCATCTTTACAACACTCTTCTTTTTTCACTTCTGGAAGCTTTTCAAGATACTCTTCTAATGAAATCTCTTTTCCTTCAAGCATAGATCTAAAAGTGAGGACTTCAGCAATAGATTCTTTTAAATCTGCTTCATAGTGGATTCATTCTTTAAGAACTTGACCATAATTTTCTAAAAATTTAGCATAATTTTCAGGTTCTTTTCTAGACATCTTTTTAAGCTCTGCAATTACTTTTTTAACCAATGCTTTTTTAATTTTATCTAACACAGCATTAGACTGTAGCATTTCTCTTGAAATGTTTAAAGGTAGGTCTGAAGTTTCAACTACTCAGCTTACAAACCTTAACCATACAGGTAAAAGTTCTTTTGCATTTTCAAGTATCAATACATTTTGAACATATAATTTTGGTCCATATTCTTTATTAGGATCAGTTATGTCATTAAACATATTTTTTTCAAGAGGAATATAAAGAAGTGTCTTGTAATTTACCATTCCCTCTACACTTGAATGAATATGTCCTAATGGTTTGTTAAAATCCATTGAAACTGTTTTGTAAAATTCTTGGTATTCCTCATCTTTTACAGAGTTTGCTCATTTTTTCCAAATAGCAGTAGTTTCGTTTACTTTTTCATATCCAAATTTTTTGTTTGGTTCTTTTTTCTTATCTTCTTCATTTCTACTATCTTGTTCAATCATCATGATTGGAGTACCTACATAGTTAGAATATTTTTTCACAAGTTCTCTTAATTTCCAATCTGAAACTAGTTCTTTATTAGCTTCATTTACAAATATTTTAATTTCTGTTCATCTTCATGCCTTTAAAGCCTGAGATACTTCATATCAAGATTTTCCATCACTTGTCCACTTAAAAGCAGCATCTCAGTT
Source organism: uncultured Candidatus Altimarinota bacterium (assembly GCA_938015605.1). Taxonomy (GTDB): domain Bacteria; phylum Patescibacteriota; class Gracilibacteria; order BD1-5; family UBA6164; genus CALLPO01. The sequence continues at coordinate 2,200 of CALLPO010000013.1, forward strand.
ATTAGCTGAATTAGAAGTTACTTCTACTTTATCAGCAACCATAAATGCTGAATAAAACCCTACACCAAATTGACCAATAAGGTTATGCTCAGTAGATTCTTTAGCTGCTTCTAGTTTTTCCATAAACTCTTTAGTTCCTGATTTTGCAATAGTCCCAAGATTTTTATGAAGTTCATCCTCAGTCATCCCAATACCATTATCTGTAATAATAATAGTATTATCTTTTACATCAAAATCTAGCTTGATTTCAAATTGTTCTCCTTCTTTTAAGAAATTAGTATCAGTTAATGATTTTAGTCTTGCTTTATCTATAGCATCACTTGAATTAGAAATAATTTCTCTTAAAAATATTTCTTTATTAGAATAAATACTGTGAGTCAGTAGTTCTAAAATCCTCCCTGTTTCTGCTTCAAAATTATGTTGTTGTTTAGCCATGTTTATTTTTTAGTTTTTAAGTTAAAATAGCACTTAACTATTTTAAGTGCTAACATATTATGATTTTATGTAGATTTGTCAAAAAATTAAACTCTTTTTTACTTCAATTCAAACAATCATCACATTGTTTTTCTAATAAGTCACTTAATTTCAAGCATACTCAAGCTAAAAGAAAGTGTAGAGATATCTAAGTCTAGTTTTCTAGCTAAATCATCACTACTAAAAACTTCAAGTAATAATGCATTGTATATTTTTTCTTCTATATCTGAGTCAAATTTTACTTTTTTCTGAGAATTTTTCTCTCATGATTTAATTAAATTTTTACAATTATATTCTTCAAGAATATGAGCTGATTCAGAAACTGGTTTTGCTTCTCAATTTCTAATAAGATCATTACATCCTGCTGAATTGCTTTTAAAAATCTCACCTGGAATGGCAAACAAATCTTTTCACAGATCCAGAGTGAGTTTAGCTGTAATCAGACTTCATGATCTATGTTTTGCTTCAATTACTAAAACTCATACAGAGAGTCCTGCAACTATTTCATTTCTAATAGGAAAATTATAAGCATTCCCTGGAATTCAAACAGCAAAAATAGATAGAACAGCTCAGCCCTTTTCAACTATAGCATCATACATCTTTTTATTCCCTGTTGGATAATCCTCACAAATTGAAGTTCATACAACTGAAATAGTTTTATTTCACGTCTTTAAGCATTCATTATGAGCCCAAGTATCACAACC
>CALLPO010000014.1 GCA_938015605.1 uncultured Candidatus Altimarinota bacterium
TAAAATGTCCAAAGTAGCTGTAGCTGGTTGGCATGGATGAGAAATGACTCAATTTTTCTCACTTTCTCAACCTGAAGTAAGTAATTGATGAGGTTGATGGTTAACACAAGGAAATCACGTTAAACCAATACCATTAAAAAATACAACTGATAGTGAGAACTCATATATTTTAACATACTGAAAAGATCCTGCAGCACCAACCATTAATAAATGGATGATGCTGAAATATTCAGGAACTTCTTTATCATGAGCAAAAAAAGCAGCATATCAAAATGAAACATATAATCTAGATAGTACAGCTATAGTTTATGATAAATTTGATTCAACTATAGTTGGAGATCCAATTTGAATTTTTGATAATGGTGAAAAAGATTATATAGTTACAAGGTTTGATGATTGAGGGGGTTGGGATTATTATTTTTTCAATTTTGATTGAGTTGATGCTTTTTCATCTCTTTCAAAATCAGTTTGAAAAATTCCATGAACTTTTCGGTGAGATAGACTATTTTGAGATTATGGATCTGATATTAGAAGAGAAAAAAATAAAGATGCAGGTGTATTCTTTGCAGGAAAAGATACTGATTGAGATTGATTTAATCAATTTGTAAGTTATCACACTTGAAGATTTCATTCATATACAATAAAAGATTGAGGTATAACACTAGAAAGAAAATTTTGAACAGTATGAGCTGCCCCATATAGAATTAAGTATTGATATACAGAAGATTTTAAGGATATGTACATCATAACTTATGATTCTAGAACAGGACTTGATAGTTCAAATACTATTAACTATTACAGAACAAATAGTGCTGCATGAAAAAACTCAAATGATGATTATGTTTTTACTAAAAGAACATCAAATCAATTCAATTCTGGTTGAGAAATTAGAGATTTATTGATAGCAAAAATGGGTACCTGAACAGATGAATACAATAAGCTTATGATTAAAGGACTAGGTATGTTTGATGCTAGAAATGCAAAACCAACTACACCGCCAGTAAATTTGTGAACAGATTATTTTTATTCATGGGATATGGATTGAGATAATATTAATGAAGCTTTGTTTTCAAATATTACATATAAAGCATGAGTGGAAATGCCTTGAATGTGAATAGCAGCAGTTGATACAACGATTAATTGAGCTTATACTTTTAATGGACCATGAGATTATACATTAAAATATCCAACTGCATGATGGGTATGAGATTTAGATTGAGATTGAGTAGAGGATTTATCATGGGCACATTGTAAAAGTGATACTGATAATACAAAGAGAATATGGTTTAGATCAATAAGCTGATTAAATTGAAATGAAATAGCTCCTGATATTGATTGGTGAGTATGAACAGGGTGGTGTAGTGGTGGTTGAATTTATGCTGCAGTATCAGAAGATTTTAATGGAGATGGTATTGATGAATTAGCAGCTTGAGTAGCAGCTAGAAAAACAAGACTTATTACATATAGTGGGTCTTCAGTTACAGAATGAAATCAAGTATATGAAGATGCAGACTGGTACACACTTCTATCTTATGATTTTAATTGAGACTGAATTAAAGATATTATTAGAGGTATGGATCATGCAAATGTTTTTGAATGAAGTGTTTCAGAAACAGGAACTTGAACCTTATCACTTCTTACAAATATTGACGGTAATGTTAAATCAACAAATTGAATTTGATGAGGGACGCCTACTGTATATAGAAAAAACAACATTACGTATGTTGGGTTTAGATGAGTAGATGGACAAGTGTCACTGAGATCTTGGGATGGATTTAATGTTATAGATCACTTTAACAATTACTACCAAAATACTAAAGTATATGCAAATGATGCAGCTGTTTTAGCTGATAGTCTTGTGCCATTACCAACAGCAGATGTATTGCTTTGAGACTTTGTCTGAGATAACTCTGTACAAGTGCTTGTATGATGATGAGATTGATATGTGTATATTATTGATCTGAATTGAAATATTATTAAAGCTTATAATGTTTGAGCCCCAATTAAAAGAATTATCTTTTGAGATACAAATGAAGATGATATTTTAGATATTCTGGTATCAGCAGAAGATTGATATGTACATCAAATTTCAAGTTCAAGGTTAAATCCTCCGTCAATTATTAGGGATGGGCAAACAATTTGAAGTGATGATAGATTTCAACATGATCCTAAGCTTAGTGGATTACATTTCCCAAGTGTTTCAACTGCAGAAGGTTCATTTATACAACTGTATAATAAAACTCAAAAATCGGTAGTGTTTGATTGGATTGACATTGGCGTGGAGAATTCTGTGTGTGTTATTTCTCCTGAGATGTCAGTGAATCCTGATTGATGTATCGAAGCAGGTAAACAGTTTGAATTAATCCCTGATACCTTATATCAATGGAGAGTTCAATCATATGATGATGAAGTATCATCTCCAATTGCAGTATCAAATGGTTTTACTATTCAATAGTTTTAAAAAATATTACTAAAAACAATTTATGAATCAAAAAATTATATATTCTACTATTGCTATTATTCTTGTATGAATTATAGGTTATACAACATACTATCACTTAGAGGTAGCTGAATTTAGTGTTGAAAAAATTGAAACAGAGGTTTTAAATAAAACATTAAAGATAGATGCAGTACTTATTCAAGAAGAAAATTCTGAAAAATATGATTACTATCAGCTATATATTTACCCAGAAGTTTATACTCTGGATTGTTTAGAAAATCAATCAGTTTGTAGTTCAATTACATCTCACCAAGAAAGGCTAAAAGATTATACTCTTAAGTTTATCTGAAAAGATTTAAAAGTTTCATCAGCTGATGATATTGTTTTTGACTTTAATTTTTCTAATTATAAAATTCAAAAACATCTTCTCACATCAATGTTTGAAGACTTATTTGTTACAAAGAGTGATGTAGAAAATCCAAAAACCATTGCTCAGGAAATATGTGAAGAAACTATTAGATCATCATTTCCAGGATGATGAGATGATGATGAATTTGTACAAGAACAAATTGATATAGAATGTGCTTGAACAGATATTCAATGAGAAGTTCAGTTTGCATTTGGTTGATGACAAGAGGAATGATGAGAGAACAGCAATCCTAAATTGAAAGTTTCAATAGAAAGTATGAAACTTGTCTACAAATTTTTTAATAAAGTAAATTGAGAATATGTTGAGGCAGAAGTTCAAGAAAAAATTATTGAAAACCCTCTTGAATTAGAAGCTACTATTGACCTTTCTGAT
>CALLPO010000015.1 GCA_938015605.1 uncultured Candidatus Altimarinota bacterium
TATTTAATAGTTTCTATTCAATTGTGTATTTAGCAATCATACTAGTATTGACAGTACTTATATTTGAAAGAAAGAAATTTGAATCATAAAATGAATAAACAAAAAATACTCTCTGAAGGGAGAAAATTCTGAGTACAAAAAGATAATGTAGAAAGAATTATTCAAAAAATAAGCTGACTTTCAAAAGAGGAGCTTTTTTTGCTAGATGATGTAAGTATAACAGTAAACCAATTTAGAAAGATAAAAGAAGATTTCAGAAAACTAAGCTTTTGATACCCACTTGAATATATATTAGAGTTAGCAGAGTTTTATTGACTAGAGTTTTTTGTAGATAAAAGGTGTCTTATTCCAAGAGACGATACAGAAGTAATGGTTGAAGAATGTTTAAAGGCTATAGATAATATGGAGTGAGAAGTGAGTTATATAGATGTGTGAACCTGAAGTGGAGCTATCCCAATATCTGTAGTAAGTAATACTAATAAATTGTATTCAACAAGTCTATGACTTGATGTTTCTCCTGATGCACTCGAGGTTGCATCTTTGAATGTAGATAATTATCAGTTAGAAGATAAAATTGTACTTATTAAATCAGATTTATTAGGTGCAGTTCTTGAAAACAAGCTCTATAAAAAAGGAGCTAGTATGATAATAACGGCAAATCTTCCATATATAAAAGATGAAGATTATTGAAACATGGATAAAGAGGTAATTCTTCATGAACCATCACTTGCTCTCTATGGATGAAAAAAAACATGATTTGAAATGTATGAAAGACTTATTGATGAAGTTAGTACAATAAAAGAAATTTGAAATCTAGTGGAAGTTGTTTTGTTTATTGAAATATGATTTGATCAAAAAAAGACAGCACAAAATTTTTTAGATAAACAAAAACTATTATATAAAATTAATTATGATAATAGTTGAATTGAAAGATGTATAGAGATAACTTTTTAAATTATTTTTCTACTCATTTGACTAGATTGTCTTGGTAAACTTTGAGTTCATCAAATGCTGATTTATGAGCTAATGATGCTTGTTTTCACCAAGTGCTTGGATTATGCATTGTGTATCTACTTCAGCCAGTCTCAAGTATTGACTTAATATTAGTAGTACTTGATTGTTCTAGATCTAGATATGAATATATTCATCAGCTATTTAGAAGGTCTTCTATTTTTGGTCAAATTCATTCAATAATTTTTAAGTCTTGTTTCTTCTGTTTTTTTAGATTATTAGATATATTTAAAAAACTATTATCTTGAATGTCTTCAAATTCTGAAAAACTGTTTTTACTAGCGTCAATTTGTTCAATTTTAATATCTACTGTATTATCTTCTGATAGAAGGGGTTCTATTTCTGGGAAGTATTCTTCATAATCTTCATCGGTATCATTATCTTCAAAATCATTACTATGAGAATCTTTTGTAAATAAATGTATTTTTCAAAATAAGATTCCAAAAACAAACATTCATGCAAGTAGTATCATGAGAGCAAGTGAATTAATTGTATCTACATTTAGGTATTTCCATGAAAAATACCCCCATAGGAAAGAAAGAATTCAGAGGATTAAAAGTGCTAGTATTTTCATAAAGTGTAAAAATATATATTAAATTATATATGAAGTATAATGATAATATACTACACAGTCAATGTTTTTTATTAAAAATACTTTATAATTACTTATTTATAAATATTATGTATTAATATAATTCACTAAATAACCTTATTAATAAGATACAAGTTATGATTTGGAATTTCATTAAGGATATACTTGCTCCAAAAAAATGTTATTCCTGTAACAAGCATTGAAGGTTTCTTTGTGAAGAGTGTTTTAATAAGCAAAACAACTGTGAAGTTTTTTGTTATATATGTAAAAAACATTCACCAGAATTTAATATTCATAAAAAGTGTTTGATTGAAAACAAATTAATGAGTTGAAAAAACTTTAACTGACTTAAAGTATATTTTGATAAAGTTTTAGTACTCACTCACTACAGTAATTCAATCATTAAAAAACTTATTACTCACTTTAAATTTTTCTGAAAAAAAGAGATCTGAGAGGAACTATCAAAACATCTCTCTAAAGTTTTAATAAAAAATTCTCCCTGATTAATTAATAAAAATACCATAATTTTACCAGTACCAATGTTTTTCATTAGAAAAATATTAAGAGGATATAATCAATCAGATATCTTAGCTAAAAATGTTGCATTAAATTCATGAATATATTATAATAAATATGTACTAAAGAGAGGCAGACATACTAGACAACAATCTAAACTTTCACAGGAAGATAGAACTGAAAATCTAAAAAATGCCTTTAAAATAAACAAAAAACATTTAGACAAAATAGACAAAAGAACTATTATTCTAGTAGATGATGTTATTTCTACTGGATCTACAGTGAATGAAATAGCAAAGCTCCTAAAGCAAAATGGTGCTAAAAAAGTTATTGTATTATGTTTAGCAAGTAACTAAAAAATATGTGAGAAGTTAGATTAGATATTCCATGTTATTGAACATTAGAACCAAGTTTAAAATGTACAAACTGCCATTTGTGTCAGGAATGTTTAAATGTAAAAGAGTGAATAGAAGACAATTTACCTGAACCATCATTATCATATCTAGCTGATGAAGCAAATAAGGATATCCTCTAGGTTGAATTATTAAAAATCTTGCCAAATAATATATATGCCTATAATGAAGAGTTAGTATTTACTAACTTTTTATTATGTCTGATTTTATAGAAGTATTTTGAGCAAAAACACACAAC
>CALLPO010000016.1 GCA_938015605.1 uncultured Candidatus Altimarinota bacterium
AAGGCACTAAAAATGAATAAGCGGGTATAGCTCAATTGGCTAGAGCATCTGCCTTCCAAGCAGAGGGTTGTGAGTTCGAGTCTCATTACCCGCTCCATTTTTTTTTTATAGAATAAATATTTACAACCGGAAATTGGCGCAATTGGCTAGCGCACACGCTTTGGGAGCGTGGGGTTGCGAGTTCGAGTCTCGCATTTCCGACCATTTCAAATTACAATATAAAAAAGAACCTCTAATATTATTAAGGTTCTTTTTTTGAAACTATTTAATTCTTTCTATGTGTCATGTAGTAATTATATAAACACTGTTTGTCATTTTTACACATATTCACAATTTTATAGATCCCCTTACCATTAAAGTGTACACCTTCATGGGTATCATTTATACAAAACATATAAGAGTGTCCTTCAAGTTTATCACACACATTAATATCATCTTTTAATATCCTTATATCCCTATAACAAATGTGCTTTTGGTTTATTAATTCGCACAGACTTTCATCTTTTGTTTTAAAAGCAATGTTTTCATAGCACATATTTTTTATATATCCTTTTCCTTTAGGAGCTACTCCAATAGGTTTCACTAAGAGTGAATAATTTCATGGACATTTTTTTATGTCATTATTATTTAAAGCTACATGATAAATAAATGTATTATAAAAAGTATAATATAGAATTCATAATATAAAAATTCCTAATCAAATAATTAATTTCTTTTTTGTAAAGAAATGGTTCTTATGTCTTTGTATATAATCTTCTTGTGTATTACTAATTATCTTAATTGTTATAGCAAATAAGATAAGAGAAATTACAATATAAAAGGGCAGAATTATTCAAGCTATAAAGAATCATAGTATTCAAGCACTTCATCAAGCAAGAGGGGGAAAAAATACTCCCATTGGAACATATGCTGCTAAGAGCAATAATACAAATCATCAATATAATCTTCTCCCTCTAGATCAATCATTAATGTATCTATTAATACCTTTATATAATGCAAACAAGAAGGGTAACCAAAATATTCCTAATATATATAGAATCCACCAAATTATAATAATCGATATACTTACTTTAGTTAAGCTAACTCATACAAATAAACAACCTATAATAAAGAAAAAAATATAATATTTCATTACATAATGTTTAGCTACATCAAGTGACCAGAAAAAATTCTCCATAATTTGATTAGTTGTTATTAATACCATTTATCATATTATACATGAATATATGTGTATTCACAAATACAAGAGAACAACAAATCAAAGAAAAGTATAATGTTTTTAGCTCATGCAAAGACAACAAATTAATATAGTTGTCTTTTTAGTTGTTAAATACTTTCTACAGCTCAATAGTTAATCCCATACGTAGAAATATTGTTCAAAACATAAGTGGTATGATGGTAAATAATAATTTCATTTTATATTCTGCTTTATAATTCTTATTCTTTCTGTTTTTAAAATCTTCATATGAAGAAATAAAACCACCTATAGCCATCAGTGAGAAAAACAAACCAAGTAGTAAAAGTACTATTCTAACAGCAATCATAGTATCAAAGTTACAATATTAATATAATCATATATTAACAAAAATGATAAATTAAACAATATATTTAGTTCTCTTATTAAATTTTAAAATCTTTTTAAAACTTTTACAAAAAACATATCAAAAAAACATTGACTTATATTTATATTTTATATAATACCTTAGCTGATAAGAAGTTCAGTAATACACTCATGGGCGTGTAGCTCAGTTGGTTAGAGCGCACGACTGATAATCGTGAGGTCCCTGGTTCAACTCCAGGTATGCCCACCATGAACAATTCAAAAAAGAGAAGAAATATAATTTCTTCTCTTTTTTAGTATTTACTTATTCTCATATTATAAAAGGACTAAAAAGTTACTCTCTTTAGTCCTAAAATAAAGTTCTGTAAAGTATATATAAAACTTTATTTTAATAGTCTATCAATTACTTCAACAAAATACGAAGATGGATATGCTCAACTCACAATTTCATATTCCCCTGTTTCTATATTCAATATAACATTCCCTGGAGTTCCTGTAATTCAAAATATATTCTGACCAGCAGCAAACTTACTAGCAACTATAGCTTTTGTTTCACCATTAGTATAACATGAGCTTATTTTGGTTCTATCTACTAATATTTCTTCAGCAAAATTATATAGATCCTCTACGTCACTTTTCCCAGTTGTTAATGATTGTCATAGCACACTATTATATGCATCAGATCCTCATACTTTTGCTATACATTCTAATACTTCTGCTGCATTCTGTGTTGCTTTTCATCAAACTCAAATGAAGTTAACTGAAGATTTTTTTACGTCATTTGGATATTTAGTAAGTACTGTTTGTGCTGTCCCATCAGTCTTCATTTTTCTACAATAATGACAGTTTACATCAGTATATTCTATCCATACAATTTTTCAATTCTTAGCACCTGTAAAGTGTGAATTTTTTAATGCTTCATTTTTATCTTCACTATCAACTATTCTAAAACCTCTATCACTTCTCTCCTCATAAGGGTTAAAAGTAGAACCAAGTTCTAATGAGTAATATTTTTTACTTCATGTTGGTTGAAGGAATTGAGTAAGTTCTTTAGTAGAATTATCACTAAAGAATGCTGCAGGGAGTTTTTTAATACCAGTATCATTAAGCATAGTTTTTGCAAAATCATTAGAGAAATCATACTCAGTAATATTAGCACCCCCTAAACTTGGTATTAGTTTCAGTTGATGAATCAACTCATCAGTTCAACATATTGCTCCACACCTCTTATCAGATATAATGATTATTTCAATTTTTTCATTCACTGTGTCTAATATAGAATTTATATCTGAAAACTCATTTTCTAGTTTCTCATTTACAATATCTTTAAAAGCAAGAAGAACAGCAATTTTTTGAAGTTTTTTTGCATCTGACAAAGTTGGACTACTTTCATATTTAACAACTAATCCATCTACTAAAACTAGAATTTTTTGTAATTTTTCTTCAGAAATATTTTCTAACTTAGATCAAATCTTACTTTTAATAACTGTTTTATAAGTAGATTTTTTTGAATCTAGTTCTTTTTGAGTATAAGCAAATGTTGTCCCAAGACTTAATAGAATAATCAGTGTAAGTGTTAATAATTTTTTCATAATATTTTTTTAATTAGTAATTTTGTGTACTGTTAATTTCTTCTATTCTTTTGACTTCTATATCAAAAAACAGAGTTTTTCATGCAAGATGGTGGTTAACATCAAGAATAACATCATCTCATTCCAATCAAATAATTGGAAAGGTTCAGAATTGTGTAGGTAGTTCAGTTCACACCACTAATTCAAATCAATTATCTTCAAATACTTTTAGTTGAGTTTTAGGAATAATATGAGTCTTTTCTTCATCACGGAGTCCATATCATTGCTCAGGAGCAACAATTAAGTTAAATTTCTCTCAAGTCTTTCTTCAAATTAATCATGTCTCCCATCACTCAATCACTTGTCATTCTCAAATCACAAATGTAAATGGAACTCTTCCAATACTTGTATCAATAACTGTTCAATCTTCAAGAGTTAAAGTATAATCAACACTCACTGTATATCCGTTTTGAGCAACTAATTTCTCAATAAATTGAACATTGAGCTTAAAATCTAATACATCTTTTAGAGATTCAAGAAGTGCAACAGAATTAAGTTTTTTAGTATCAGAAAGCGATTCTGAATTAATAGTTTTACTTATTCTCTTATTAATAAGAGTAATTAATTTCTTCTTAGAATTATCTGGTAGTGCATCAATTTTATCTCAGATTTTCTCTTGAATCATTCTTGTATACCCAAGTTTTTTATTATCTAATTCACTTTGTGTATAAGCAAAACCTGTATTTAGACTTACTATTAAGATTAAAACTAAGAGTATAATTTTTTTCATATTTTTTATGTTAAAATAATTTAAACAGCCACTGGTGCTTTAATACTTTTGTGGCTTTGGTAATTTACTAATTCAAAATCAGCCCACTCTAGTTCTTCGATATCCTCAAGAGTTTTAATTTCTTTATTAATTTTTAGTTCTGGTAATGGGAAAGGTTTATTCTGTAATTGTTCTTCTACTTGGTCAACATGGTTATTATAAATGTGTGCATCTCATAAAGTATGAGTAAAAGTTCCATACTTAAGACCAGTAATTTCTGCTATAAGCATAAGTAGAGTTGAATAACTAGCAATGTTAAAAGGTACTCCTAAAAACATATCTGCACTTCTTTGATACAGTTGAACATTCAGTTTATTATTAGTTGTATCAACATTAAATTGAAAAAATGCATGACAAGGTGGTAAAAGCATATCTTCAATTTGGGCAGGGTTCCAAGCTGAAACTATTATCCTTCTATTAGTTGGATTTGTTTTAATCTGCTCTATAGCATTTTTAATTTGGTCAACTCACTCAGAGTTAAAATTTCTCCATTGATGACCATATACTGGTCATAGATCTCACCATTTTTGCACCCAAGGATCAGTTGCATCTCACTCTTTAATTTTTCCAATAAATTCTTTTTTTAGTTCCATCCAAGCCTCTGAGTACATTTCAACTTTTTCAGCTTCTCATGCATTATCTAACCAATTTTGGAAAGGCCATTCATCCCAAATGTGGCATTTTCTATCAACTAAATATTTGATATTTGTTTCTCATCTGATAAGCCATATAAGCTCAACTATAATAATTCTTAGGAAAGTTTTTTTAGTAGTCACCAGTGGAAATCCATCATCTAGATTATACTTAGCCTGCATACCAAAAATCCCTCTCACTCATGTTCAAGTTCTATCATCCTTTCCTATTCAATTATCTTTAATGTCTCTGAGTAAATCTAGATATTGTTTCATATTTTTTATTCTTATTTAGCTAAGTATTGTTTTAGTGGTTCAAGTAGAATTGTTGACCATGTTTCGATTTTATAATCTCCTGATGCAATCATTTCTTCATACTCTGAGATATCTATAAATTCTCCACTAGCAATCTCTCAATCCATAAGTTCAAAATTAAAGTCTTTAGTAAAGATTACATAACATGCTCAAATATGAACTTCTCACACTTTGTCTCAATCATCATTAATATAACCTAGGTTTACAACTTCTTGTATTTGTTTTGGAGTAAGGTTTATTTCTTCCTCAACCTCTCTAATTAATGTATCTTTGATTGGATTTTCAGAATTTTCTTCTTCTTTTTCTATATGGCCTCAGACTCCTACTGCTACTTTATTATGAAGTCTTGCATCTCAAGCTGCAGAATCTTTTCAACCTCTTTTGTATACAAAGATTTGGTTTTGTTCATTCAAAACTATTCAATAACCAATAGGTTGCTTATAGTCTCTATTTTCTTCAGCTACTGCTCTCTCCATATATTCAAAATTCTCAATAATGATTTCTTCAAAATTATTATCTCACATTTCATAGAATCATGTTTTTCTTTGAGTATCTCAAAATAAGAGTTTATTTTTAATTACCAAAATTTCTCTTTTCATTTTATCTTCAACTATTGTATTCATATTTGTTTTATTATTTTTAATGTCTTTATTGTACTAATTTTTTACATTCTTTCTACTAAAAATATAAAAACTTGTGAAAAAAATGTTAGAAAAAAATAACTCCAAGATGAGTTATTTAATTTTTTCAATTATTCTCTTTAAAATTTCTTCTCTGCTCAGCATTTTTCAATCTAATTCACAATCTACTTTTTCAAAGTTTTCTTGCATTTCCACTACTTGATTCACCACTCACTTAGCTGACTCTAAATGATTTAAATCTCATTCATGAATGTCTTTTTGAGCATCTCAAATTATGTAATCTTTATCTTCTCTTCAATCAATAAGATTTTGAGAAGTATTAACAGAAATATTTAGAAAAACTGTAGTATCAGGTTTTGGAAGGCCTAAAATATTGTATTCCAAATCATATACCCAATCCAGAAAACCTTGTCTTTCAAGAGTGTCAGATATTTTTCATCATTGGTGAATCATATTTGCACTCACATACCTGTCAGATAAAACATAATCATATTTATTCAAATCTTCTTGTAATTCAGACACTGAATCAAATCTATCAAGAGCATAAAAAAGACTCGCTTGTTTAGCTGAAACATTTGT
>CALLPO010000017.1 GCA_938015605.1 uncultured Candidatus Altimarinota bacterium
CGAGCAATATATGCTCCACTTCTATCTACTTTAGATGGGTCTTTTCAAGAAAAAGCTCAACCTCAGTGTCTACCAATTCATCCATATGTATCAACAATAATTTTTCTACCAGTCAGACCAGCATCACCCTTTGGTCAACCTATTACAAACCTCCCCGTTGGGTTAATATGAATCTTTGTATTTTCATCAATGAGGTCTCAGATTTCTGAATCTATAACTTCTTTTTTAATTCAGGCTTGAAGCTCTTCTAATGAAACACTTTCTTTATGTTGATTAGAAATAACTACTGTATCAACTCTAATAGGGTTTTCATTATCATCATATTCTACAGAAACTTGAGTTTTTCCATCTGGGAGTAAATAATCTAATGTTCAAGACTTTCTTACTTCTTCTAATTTTCTTGCAAGTTTATGTGCTAAACTTATTGGAGTTGGAAGGTAGTTTGAAGTTTCATTAGTTGCATACCCAAACATTATTCATTGGTCCCCTGCTCAACCTGTATCTACTCATTGAGCTATATCTGGACTTTGAGAATTAATAAGAATTTGAACAGATACATCATCAGCTGAAAAACATGCTTCATGTGAATTATATCAAATATCTCTTACTACTTTTCTAGCAATGTCTTGAAAATTTACCCAAGCATTTGTAGTGATTTCACCTGATACTACTATAGTACCTGTTGTCACTAAACATTCACATGCCACTCTAGAGTTAGGATCTTCTGTTAAACAAGCATCGAGTATTGCATCACTAATTTGATCACATACTTTATCAGGGTGTCCAGATGTAACTGATTCTGAAGTTATAATTGTAGTCATATCTATAAAAGTTAAATAAAAAAATACTTTCCCATAATTTTAAAGAAAGTATTTTTATGACTTAATTTTGTATACAAAATTGTACAAAATTTTAAGTTTTTCATGAAAATATCTTTCCCAAATTGGGTAGGAATTAGCACCTTACAAAATATTTGCAGGTTGCTGGAGTGGTAATAACGAGCCTATTCTCTATCACTCTCTCTTGATATGTTTGTAATCAAGTTCAACTACTTTATCAAACTACTCAAAAAAGTCAATAATAACTTTGACGAAAACCCTCATTCTCATATAATTCCTCTGTTTATGGCTTGTAGGGAAGTTAATAAGCAACAAGATTATATATAATTTGTTAAGAAACTAGAAAATGCCAATAATTAAATGAGCTAAAAAAGCTCTAAAAGTAAGCAGAAAAAAAGAAATTAGAAATAAACGTTCAAAAAGTGCTTACACTGAATTGAGAGTTGCTTTTGAAAAAGCTATTAAAGAAGAAGATGCAAAAACTGCTATGAAAATTTGGATCAATGAAAAAAAGGCTAAAAAAACTGTTAAATCAGGACTTCAATCAACTATTGATAAATTAGTAAAAAAGAATATACTACATCCAAACAATGGTGCTAGAAAAAAAGCTAAATATTCAAAAATGTTAAAAGCTATTTCTAAATAATATTTAAACAAGAAAACTTAGTGAAAGAAAAAAGAAAATTAATCAATGATAAAATCAGAGCTTCAAGAGTACAACTTATTCTAGAGGACTGAGAAAACTTGTGAGAGATGTCAATCAATGATGCTAAAATTAGAGCAAAAGAGAAAAAACTTGATCTAATGGAAATGTCTAACAATTGAAAAATCTCAATAGTTAAAATGCTTGATTTTTGAAAATATCTTTACAGACAGAAAAAAAATGAAAAGAAGCAAAAAGCTTCTGGTAAAACTCCTGATATGAAAACTATCAGAATCACTTACAAGATTAGTGAACATGATTTAGATGTTAAGTTCAGACATGTTGAAAAATTTGCAAAAATTGGACATCCTCTAAAAGTAACTCTAATGCTCAGGTGAAGGGAAAATCATTATGCTAACTTAGCTAATGAAAAGATGAAATCATTTATTGAAAAAATCTCAGAATTATACACACTTGAGTGAACTATTAATAAATCTTGAAACACTTTCTCTGCAATGCTTAAGGTAAAAAAATAAAATATTTAATAACACGCTACCTATGTTAAAGACAAGAAGTTGAGTTAAAAAAAGAGTTAAAATTACTTGAAAAGGTAAATTTAAAATCCAAAAAGCTTGGAAAAGACATTTACTTATGAATAAAAGTTCAAAAGCTAAAGGAAGATTTAAGTATGGTAAAGAAGTTGCTGGAGTTGAAAAGAAAAAAATTGCAAGACAACTTCCATATGGAAAATAATTTATATCACAATAATTAATTAAAGATGGTTAGAGTAAAAAGAGGTCTTATGACTAGAAAAAGACATAAGAAATTATTAAAAAATACAAAAGGGTTTAGATTATTGAATTCTAGAGTTTTCTCAAGAGCTAAAAATGCTTGGATGAAATCTGGTCTAAATTCATACATTGGTAGAAAACAAAAGAAAAGAAATTTCAGAAAATTATGGACAGTAAGAATTAATACTGCTGCTAGACTAAATGGTACTACATATTCTAAATTCATTAATGATATGTATCTAAAAAGAGTTACTCTTAATAGAAAAGTTCTATCAAATCTTGCAATTTCAAATCCAAAAGTTTTTGAAAACATTATCAAATTTGTAAAATAAAAGAATCTTCATTGATTCTTTTTTTATTATTCACCTATTAATATGTTTTACTTTGAAATTATCAATCCCCCTAAATCTTTTATAATTAAAGAAAAAATTATAGAAAGTATTTTTAATGAGCTTGATAAAATAGAATCTGAAAAAATTAATGGAATTCTCAATATTATATTTGAAGAAGATTCTGAAATACAGAGACTCAATAAACAATACAGAAATATTGATAAAACTACAGATGTACTGAGTTTTCATTATTATGATGACTTTAGTAAACTGCAAGATGATGAGGTAGCTTGAGAAATTATACTATCAGAAAAAAAGATTATCACTCAATGAAAAGAGTATAAGATGTGATCTGAATTAGAATGCTACAAGCTTATTATTCACTCTTCCCTGCATATTCTTTGATATGATCATGAAGATGATGAAGATTTTCTTATAATGAAGCAAAAAGAGGATTTCATTTGGAAAAAAATATCTGAATAAAAAATAAAAACTTCTTATTGTAAAGGAGTTTTTATTTTATTTGGTTGATAAAACTTTGAAGTTTATTATAATATAGAAAATATTTATTAAAAAAATAAACTATGTTTAATAAAGTGTTAATTTGATTAACTATATTATTAGGAAGTATACTTATAATTACAAACTTTGCAGCATCTTCTGGTTTTGTACACATCATTATTTGATATGCAAAACCTTGAATGCTTGCAATGGTGTGAATATGAATATGATTTATGTGAGGATTTGGTTTAAAATGATATCTAATAGAACACTGAAAGCAGAATTATGATGAAGAAAATGATTTTTAATAAAAAAAGATAAGGTTTTAAAACCTTATCTTTTTTTATTATTTAAATTTTAGTACTATCAAGAGCACCCATTGTAGTTATTACAATTGTATATGCAGCTACTATAACAAAAAGTCATAACAGTGCAAATAAAACAGTCTTTCTTCATGCTTTAACTTTTTCTTCATCTCATCATGCTACCACTATTTGGAATCAACCCTTTATTACAAAGGCTACTCAAATAAAAGCAACAAAAGATAAGAAATAAAGTATAACTGGGTCTACTGCATTCAGTATATCAGCATCACCAGTTCATTTAATGATTGGATCAACTTTACAAATTCAAAAGGCACATCCAGCATATGAATATTCTATTAGAGAAAATATGCCTAATAGCAACATAATAATAAGCCTCATAAAAAATTAATTTAAATAGTTGTAGCTCAAGCTGATAATACCCAATTAACTAATGTCCATGCAATTAAAATTACAAATACCCCAATTAATGCATTTATAAGCGTAGTTTTTCATTTTTTTACTTTTTCTTCATCTCAACCAGCTGTAAGAATTTGGAATCATCCATAAATAGCATATGCTGTAGCAACAAAAGCTAAAAATCCAAGAATATATGTTAAAATACTTTGAAGTGTTGACATAATATCACCATCAGAGGTTCCATCTCAATATTGTTTTGCATTTTCTGTCCCATATAAATCTCATGCAGTTGTATTTGCAGCAAGTTCATTAAGGTTTGTATAAGCAACAGAAGTTACAGCAACCGCTGAATATGCAGTAGTTTTTATAATATTTTTCATATGTATTTTTAATTATTAATTTATAAAGCACTTAAAATACAAGAGTAGTATAGTCGAATTGAACAAAAAAGGCAAACTTTTTTAACATTTTTTAGTTTTGCAAAACAAGAGTTTTTTTGTATACTCTAGCCATTGTTAGAAAATAATATATTATAAATATCAATAAAGTGTCAGTCAATACAGAAAGAGAAACCTTACTAAAAGAACTCAGGGAGTTTTGAGTGAAAAATAATATTCCGAACATTTCAGATACAAATGCTTTGTTTCTTAAAAATCTTATTACTATTTCTTGAAGTAAGAATGTTCTAGAAATATGAACAGCTAATTGATTTTCAACTATAAACTTATGAATTGCTGTTGAAGAAAATAAAGGAAAAATAACCAGTATTGATTTCTCTGAACCATCACTTAAAATGGCATGAGAAAATATTAAATTAGCTCACCTTCAAGAAACAGTAACATTATGTTTTGGTAATGCATTTGATATTATTCCTAAATTAGAAGCCTGATTTGATTTTGTGTTTATTGACTGAATGATGAAATCAAGTATAGATTTTCTCCTTACCATATGGGATAACACTATTGAATGAGGAGTGATTATTATAGATGATGTTATCAAGTTCAAAGAAAAGATGTGATGACTTGAAGAATTTTTAGACAAAAATCACATAGAATTTAATATTCTCCCTATTGATAGTGATGATTGAATAATGATGATAATCAAACCAAACCTACCATTAATAAAATAATATGAAATACTTAATTAAGATTTCTCCAGAAATAACTATCAAATCTAAGCCTGTGAGAAAAAGAGCAATTATGATGCTCAAAAATAACATCAAAAAACATCTAGATTTTAATAATCTGACAGCTAATATTATTGGTAACTGGGATGTTATTACTTTAGACTACAATAAACTTATTCAAAATAGTGAAGAGGAATCCTCAATTAGATTTCAACTCTCTCAAATTCTCTCATGTGTTGCTGGTATTGCTCATTTCATGGAAGTAATGACTTATAGCATAGAGGATTGTATTTCTCAGGATGAAATTTTTGACACCATTTTTCAAAAAACGAAAGACAACCACCTAGCAACAGTAGCTAATAAATCATTTGTCGTAAGA
The DNA here is from genome assembly GCA_938015605.1 of uncultured Candidatus Altimarinota bacterium. GTDB lineage: Bacteria > Patescibacteriota > Gracilibacteria > BD1-5 > UBA6164 > CALLPO01. Next base: position 5,334 of record CALLPO010000017.1, read on the forward strand.
ATCAGAAGAACAGGATTACATAATTTCACCTCAACAGAAATCGAGAGATACATTTGATGAGGATTACTTCAACATGGAGAAAATTGTAGAGTACAACTCAAAAACCCAGAAGTGACTATCAAACTAGAAATAAGGGACAAGTTATTTCATGTAATCAAAGAACAAATTCAAGGAACAGGATGATATCCTATTGGTTTTCAAGAGAAAGTTTTAAGTTTAATTTCTGGTTGATTTGATTCATGAGTAAGTAGTTATTCTATGATGAAAAGATGATGCCAAGTTGATTATTTGTTTTTTAATTTAGGATGAAGTGCTCATGAACTGTGAGTAAAACAAGTAGCTTATTACTTGTGGAAAACTTTCTCAATACCACATAAAAAAGCAAGATTCATTACTGTGAATTTTGAAGAAATAATGGAACAACTTTTAGTAAATGTAAATCATAAATTCAGAGGAATTATTCTCAAAAGGTATATGCTAAAAGTTGCCTCTCTTATATCAGAAAATAACTATTTTGCATTAGTTAAATGAGATAGTTTATGACAAGTTTCTAGTCAAACTCTTAAGAATATGCATGTAGTAGATAAAGCAAGTGATACCCTTGTACTACGTCCTCTTATTGCAGATAATAAGCAAGAAATAGTTGATGTAAGCATGAAGATTGGTACGTATAATTTTGCATGTAATATGCCTGAATATTGTGGGACAATTTCTGACAAGCCTTCAACTTGAGCTAAACTTGAAGAAATATTAGAAGAAGAAAAGAATATAGATGAATCTATTGTGATCCAAGCATTTGAAAGCAGAACAATGGAATTCATAAAAGATCTGACACAAAATAATGAAGAAAAAATTAAAAATGAGGTTGAAAAAGTTAACACAATAAAAGAAAACCAGATAGTGATTGATGTAAGAGAAGAAGACATGGTTAATAAAAAACCTTTGAAAATTGAATCAGAAAAAATTGAAATTCCCTTTTTTCAAATTAACTCAAAATTCTCTAAACTTGACCAAAACAAAACATATCTATTCTATTGTGATAAAGGTATTTTATCAGAACTTCATGCACTCTATTTACAAGAAAAATGATTTACAAATATTAAAGTATTTAGACCACAATAGTACTCAAAAGTTTTTAACAACAAATAGCTATTTTTTCTTGAAAAATAGCTATTTACATTATACTATTTAAGTATTATATTATAAGCTATATAAATGAAAAAAGTTCTCATAAGTATATTCATTATTCTTTCAATGC
>CALLPO010000018.1 GCA_938015605.1 uncultured Candidatus Altimarinota bacterium
CCATTGCACAAGTGATGTTACTTCCATTTTTTCATCATTTGAATTTACAGCTCATCAGTTTGTATTAATGTATCTTATTTGAATTTCTCTTGTAAAAAGTGGTACAGTATCTGCAAAACTTCATGTTTGAGTATAAAATCAATCTCCATCAAGCATTACTTTAAACCTGTTTCTGTATGTATTGTTAGCAAAGTTACTGCTCAGATTCCCGATTCTAAATAATGTCCATTTATTATCACTATTTCTATAAACTCTATGTCATGTACTAGTGTTTCCTCTGATATCATAGGTAGCTGAAGTATTACCTACACAAGATGAATCATAGCTTGCAGTATTCCAACAGTTTGCTGTATCTGAACCAAATAAAATCCAATTAGTATCTCTGATATTTTTCATGGCTTCAATTCATTCACGAGCTATTTGAATAGCTTGAATTTTATTTGCAGTACTTGTTGAAAGTTGTTGTGATTCATTGAAAACTTTGTACATTCAAACAACACCTACAACAATTATTAACATGATAATCATAGCTTCAACTATCGATGTGGCTTTTTTATTGTTTTTCACTTTACAAATAAGTTTTTTGAAGTAAATTTCATCCATAATAATAAATAAGTAATTTTATGCAAAAATATTCAATACATAATGAAGAAAAATTAAAAGAGATTCTTAAAGAAAATAAATTTCCACCTTTTAGATACAATCAAATCGAAAATGCAATCTACAAAAATTTTGTAACTGATTTTGATGAAATACAAACCATTCCTAAAGATTTGAGAGAACTATTAAAAGCTAATTTTTTCTATACTACTTTAGAAATTGATACTCAAAAGACTTCTGCTAATGGTCAAACTACTAAAACTCTCTACAAAACTGAAACTGGAGAATTTATTGAATCAGTAATTATGAGACATAAAACTGGGAGAGTTACTCTGTGTGTAAGTTGTCAGGCTGGATGTCCAATGGCTTGTAGTTTCTGTGCTACTGGTAAACTGTGACTTCTTAAGAATCTAGAAACATATGAAATTGTAGAACAAATTATAGCTGCGGCTAAAATGCTTCATGAAGAAGAATCACTCAGTCTTAGAAATATTGTGTATATGGGAATGGGAGAACCAATGCTTAACTATGATAATGTAGCTGAGTCAATTAGAGTCGCTACTACTCAAAAGAAATTAGACCTTTCAAATAGAAGAGTAACGGTTTCTACTTGTTGAATTGTTCCAGGTATTGATAAATTTACAAAAGACTTTCCTCAAACAAGCCTTGCTGTAAGTCTTCATTCTCCAAACGATGAAGTAAGACAATCAATTATGCCTGTTGATCATACATATCCTTTAAAAGATTTGATGGCAAGCTTGGAGAGATATACTAAAGCTACAAATAAAAGAATTTTCTATGAATACATTATGATTAATTGAGTAAATGATCATCCTAAATTAGCTGATGAACTTGGTCAGTTATTACAATGAAAATTGGCTCATGTAAATTTCATACCCTATAATGCTTGAGAAGGAACTAATTCTGATGGATTTACTACTACTCCTAAGATTATTATTGATAAGTTTCAAAAAGTGTTACTAGATAAATATAATGTAGTATCAACTGTAAGAATGACTATGTGAGATGATATTGATGCAGCTTGTGGACAATTAGCTAATAAGAAAGAAGAAGAGGATAAAGAAGAAAAATAATCATTGAGATAGATTTATATAAAAGTGTATTGCAATTAATTGAATTTTTTAATTAATTCATATAATTATAAAAATAAAATTTAAAAAAATAAAAATGAACAAATTAATTCTTAGATTAACATTTATAATTCTAGCAGGACTTTGTCTTGTAGCCTATATTATCCCTTGGGCAAATTATGGTATACAAATGCCTTTTACAACTAAGGATTATAAATTAGGTCTTGATCTTCAAGGATGAGTAGAACTTGATTATAAGGTTGATCTAGAAGATGCTAAATTGGAAGAAGATTATAACCCTCAAAAAGAAAAACAAATTCTTGAATGATTAAAATCAATTATTGATAAAAGAATTCAAGCTCTTCAAATTAATGATTCTGTAATTACTACAGCAAGTTATTGAGGAGAGCAACATATTATTGTACAAATTCCTCTGAAATGAAAAAATCCAGAAGAAGATAAACTTAATATAGATAGAGCTAAAGCTGCCATTTGAAAAGTGATGAAAATTGTTTTTAAAGAAAGAAGAGTTTCAGTAGACGAGAGTGACATTAAAGCTAGAGAAGATATTGCAAATAAAGCATTAACTGAACTAAAAGATTCAAAATACAATTTCAATGTGACAGCCTCTAAAACTAAGGATAACTATCCTGACATCGAGATTTGAACACAAACTTTTACTAAAGAAAATATTAAAAATTATTTTGAACTCAGTGAAGATCAGAATAAGGTTTGATTAATAGATAATGTTATTGAATGAATTTGAATTGGAACACTATTATGACAAGACTGAAAATGGATTGTTAATATTAAGAATATAGAAGGGGAAGAGATATCATTTGATTATATATTTGTTTCAGCAAAACCTTCTGATTGGGTTGAGGCTAAAGATTCAAAAGATAGAATTCTTAATGATCAATATTTTGTAAAATCATCAGTTCAATATAATGAAGCGTTTCAACCGATGGTTGAACTTACATTTAATTCAGAAGGAGCTGAAATATTTTGAGAATTATCAACAAGGCTTGTTAATCAACAAATGGCTATATTTGTTTGAGGAGAGCTATTAACTGCTCCTAATATTAATGAGCCAATTCTTAGTGGTAGAGCTGTTATTACTGGTAACTATTCTCCTGAAGAAGCTAATGTTCTAGCTAATGATATCAATACATGAGTTGTACCTGCTCCTATTTATCTAACAAGCGAAAAAGCTATTGATTCTAAATTATGAGCGGATTCACTTTCTAAACTTCTGGTTGCTTGATCAACAGGTTTTCTTATGATATTTATATTTTTAATATTTGTATATAGATTATCTTGATTTTTAGCTTCAGTAGCTCTGCTTATTTATGTAGCTATTATTCTTTTTATTGTTAAATTTCTTTGAATCACTCTAACTCTAGCTTCTATTGCTTGATTAATTCTTTCTATTGGTATGGCTATTGATGCAAATATCCTTATATTCGAAAGAATTAGAGATGAGCTAAATAAGGGAGAGAAAATAGCTAAAGCTGCTAGAGTTGGTTTCAAAAAATCATGGTCAGCTATATGGGATTCAAATGTTACTGGATTGATAGTAGCTATTATTCTTTTCATCTTCTGAATCAATCTTATAAAAGGTTTTGGTCTCATGCTAGCTATTTGAATTATGGTATCACTATTTAGTGTTATGTGGGTCTCAAGAGTTCTTATCTTTGTGGCAGCTGAGAATGCTAAAAAGCAAGGGAGTTTCATTTGAAAATAATATTATTCTTAAACTAAAGGACCAATGAATAAAAAAACTATTAATAGAATTTTATTAATCCTGTTGTTGTTAGTTGTATTTTCTTCATTGTATGGTTTCTTCATGAATAAAGAAGAACCAATATTGATGGAGGATGATAATTCTAAATTAGAAAATATAGAGAAAGATTATTCATCTTTTTGAATTGACCCAAATAAATATGAAAAAATAGAGGATTTTCTTGATGAATATAAAAGTTTTACATGATCAAAATTAGATATAAGTGAGAATAATTTTGTCATTTGTAATATAAATGAAGATGGTACTAAAGAATATATTCCATTTTATCATTCAAGGATTAATAATGGTATGTTTGATGATAAAGATGATAAAAATGAAGCAATTGTAGATATTTATTCTTCACACATTTCTTGATGTCTTCATGGTTGAATATGAAGTCAGGGGACTTCTAAAATTATTTTTGAACAAGATATCGCTCACAGTGAATCAAAAACGCTTTGAAAAGTTTTTTGAAAAGAAAGTAATATGAACGATATGGTTACTGAGTTGGAAGGTGTAAAGAACTTATCTATAGAAAAAAAAGAACTTCTTTGATATTTATATGAACTCAAGTGAGATTATGAAAAATCATCAGAAAAAAGAACACAAACTTGTAGTGAAAATGATGTAACATGTTGAATAGAACAAAATATTAAAATTTATGGGAAAGTACTAGATGATAATTCTCAACCAATTGAATGAGCATTAGTAACTCTTTTGAATGATAGAAAGAATACTTCAGAGACTAATAGTAAGTGAGAGTATAATATAACCATTAAACACTACCCATTTTCTCACCTTAGATTAAAAGCATATATTAATTGATATTCTGATTGATTTAATACTCTCAGTTTTAATACTTATAGAGACTCAACTTGGGAAAAAGAAGAACATTTAGATTTTACTTTAAATAAGGCAGATAAGACATATACAGATATTACCAGTAATTATAAAGATATAGTTACAAGAGATTGAAAACAATATTATGTTTTTACTTCTTCTCAATCTAAATATTTTGTACCTTTGAACTGATTACATTATATTGATGATTCAGAATTTAGATGAGAAAGTTTTGATGTTCATCTCTATGAATTTTCAAAGTGGGATAACACTGATAATTTAACAAATGTTGATACATTTTCTCCAGCATCTTGATATGTTTGAAATTTAATGAAAACATTTTGAATGCCATATATTCAGTTTGTTGATTCCACAACAAAGAAAGAAATTTTTGTAAAAAAATCAAATCCAATGGTATTGCAAAATAACATTTATCATATGAAAGAGTTGTATGAAAATTATGATAAAATATATGAAGCTATTACAGATGATGATATGTCTTTCTTAGTTACAAAATCATCAGAACTAGGATGATATCCAATTGATTTTGATTTCTTGGTACAGAATAATTTCCTTAAATGGCCAGCTTGGTGGGTACTTGATAGGAAAAAATGAATATGGGAGAGTGTTCCATCTAAGGTATTAACTGTTGAATGATTGGTTGAATTACCATTTTATTCTATTAATTAACTGATTATTTAGTTGTAATTGCTTGATTTCATTATATAATAATTTATATTAACTTCTAAACATTGACTATGAAAAATCTTAAATATATTGCAGGTGTTGTTGTGGCTCTAGTTTGAATTATTGCTGCATATTTTGCTTTTATTGTTCCATCAACTAATGCAAACCCTGATTACATTTGTATAAAAAATGTAGAAAATACATGTACGTTTAATGAAAGTACAGATTGTTGAGAATGGAATACTGACACTAAAACTCGTATATGTAACTGAACAAAAGTAACAACAGTTGCCTACCATCATACTAGAACAACATGTGAAGCTTGATATGATACAAGAGTAGCTGGAACATGAGAATATACAACCTGAGCAAGTGGTAGAAAAACTTCGGATTTTGCCTATGCAACTGAAAACTGTTCAATTAAACAAATTGATAGTGATAGACCAGAGGGAGAAGTAGAACAAATTGATGAATAATTTTGTTTATATATGAGCAATGTGGTAAAATAATAAGGAATACTTTAATTTCTTATTATTTTTTTATGATCAAAAAATTAATAGCCCTTATTTTTTTTGTTTATATATCAACTTTCACAGATACTTATGCTCTTCAATGTACAGATAGTATTGCAGTTAAAAACATTTGTGAAAATCAAAGTTGTTCAGCAACATCTGAACAATTTGTTCAAAGGTGAGCTAATTTTAACTATTTAGATAACACAAACATTATTGAGATTGATAATGTAAGTATTTGGATTAAAAGTGAAATTCAACAAAATGTATTAGAAGGAAACAATGAAACTTTTACATTTGAGTATTTTTGTGAAGATGGTCATACTAGTTGTACAGAGAAGACTTTTACACTTGAGGATTTTCTTTTATTAGAAACTAGTTTTCAAGTAAAAGATTGATTAATGTCTTTATTATCAGATGAATATAACAATTGATTAGAATATTTTTTCACTAACTATAAAGATTTTCTTTGAGTAGAGGCAACTCTTTGAGATATTATTCAAAATTTAGAATTTTATTCATTTACTAAAAATAAACATAAATACTCTCTAAAAAATTTATGCCAAGATACCAATTGTTCAGAAACAAAATATAGGGCTGTTTACTGAAATAGTACAAAAGGTAAACAAATTCTTACAGGTGTAAAAAAAGAATTAAACTATAATGACATTAGTCAATTTTGAGTAGATTCTCTAATATACTCTGATAGTAGTGTAGATATTTGATCAGAATTTGATGTTACATTTACTTTTATAGATGACTATGAAAAAGCAGGCTGTTCTAAAACGTATAATTATAATATCTCTTATGTAACTGATAGTGGGGATAAGATATTAGAACATTGAGATATTATCTTATGAGAAACTCATTACTCTAATGGTAAATATAATAAAACTTTTAATACTAATGTAGTAATTAATGAAATTTGAGATTTTCCATTAAAAGTTGAGATAATTGATGAATATGAAAATCTTATACTAAAACAAACTGTTACTTGAATTAAGGTGAATGCAATAGCACCAAGTGAGGTGAAATCTGACATTGTAGTTTTTAATTTTGATTCAAATAAATCATATTATGAAGAAGATGTTTTAACAGCAAGAATATATTTAAGAGACATTAATGAAAATTCATATTGAGATTCTTTATATTGAATCAATATTACTCATACAGATGAAAATGTTGAATTTTTAGAATGAACAGAATTTTGAAATAAAAGTGATACTGATATATACGGAAATTCATTCTTTGATTTTAGTTTTAGTTTCAAATCAGAATGAGAATATTCTAAGTGATTCCAAATAAGTGTCCCTAAAATTGATTCAAATTGAAACATAATTTGATGACAAGAAACAAACCTCACACTATGAGATATTTCAACCCCATTCACAATAAAAAAAATAGTAGTAAGTGAAATCAATAATTTGCACTGTGCACAGAGAATGAGAGTACAAGCAACATGTTCATTGGATGTTTTTAGTGGTTGTAGCTGATTTGTTTCACAAACACCTCTATTTGATTCAGAGTCATTTAACACAAATGATTTTACTCTATCAGCAACTGATAATGCTTGAGTGGTGAGATATTATACATGAAGAATGGATCATATTGATAGAACAGCTCCTGATGTAGAATTTATGAACGTTGATACCACATTTAAAGCTGATTCAAATTTAGTTTTTTCAATGAAAATTCAAGACCCTAATCCTAGATGATGTGAAGATATAGCAGAGGTAAAATATAAAGTTGAACTTGAAAAAAATTGAGGAGGATATACTGAAATAAAAACATGAACTATTGTAGATATCAAAAGAGATACTAAAGAAGTAGAGGTAGCAGAATTAAATGGAATATTTAGTCAAATTTGAGATTATAAGATAAAAGTAGTTGTTGAGGATGCTGTTTGAAATATTGGTGAATACATTCACTCATTTGAAATATATCCAGCAGATATTAGTCCAAGTAATACTTCTATATCTGTTTCTCATGGTTCAAATGTTTATGCAAACAACTCAGATAGTTTTAATTATACTCTAACATTAAAAGATATATATAATAACCCAATTATATGAAAGAATGTTACCTATTTTAATCAAGAGCAATGAAGTATAACTGGTGACTTTAAGACTCTGACCTCTGATAATAATGAGGATGTATTGTTTGAAAATTACAATATGCTTTCTAACAATAGCTGAGAAATTACAATTCCTATCAAATCATTAACACCTTGATTTTTTACACAAAGATTTAGAATTAAGATGAATAGATGGGATGATAATTTCAATGATGTATATTGAAATTTTGATTTTATAAAAAGCATTTCATGAGAGAAAGAATTTGCTAAACCAGTCTCACTGAGTGTTTGATTACAAGATACATCACAAATTCCACAACTTTGAATTAATCAGATTTATTGAATGAATCTAACTAATGTTGGAACATTAACTTCTATATCTTGATGAAGTTTAGATTTTGATTATTCAAATATTGAACTTTCATCTGGCTTTAGTTGGGAAACCTTTAATATACTTGATGATATATTTTGAAGTAATTTGAATGAAACCCTTCGTTTTGACTGAACAATTGATACTAATTCTTCATTCTTAGATTCTCCTACTCTACATACTAGAGATGTTGTAGTTAGATATACTATTGATTGAAAAGTTGTTTCATATTCAATGGATAACTATAGTGCAACAAATTGAACTTGTAATATTGAAACATTATGAGTAAAAGTATATGGAACTATTGAGTGAGAAGGAAAATCTTGAGATGTATGACAAGTTGATAATTTTTCTGACTTATCTAAGTCACAAACAAGGTTAGCAATTAGAAAAAATGCATATTGATTAATTAATAGAACTCCAGACAATACTCAAACAATAAATGGTGTAATGTATATTGAATGAGGTACAACAGATTATTCTTCAATTAGTGCTATTCTTTCATCAAATGATACATTAATTATCAAGGATGGAAATCTGAATATAGATGAAAATATTAATACAAATGTTTGAATAATTATACTCAAGGATAATTACTCTGCTGAAAGTGATTATAACACTACTGGTAATATCTATGTTGCTAAAAATGTAACTAATATAAATGCTATGGTATATGCTGATGGATCATTCAGAAGTGCTAAGTCAGATGGGACAGTTTATTCAGAAACAGAATTAAATCTTGTATTAAATTTCAAATGAAGTGTATTTACCAAAAATACTATTTGATGATCAGTATGAATAACTACTCTCCCATGAGGAAAACAAACTAGTGAATTCTTAGCATGAATATTTGATCTTAATAATGTGAGAAAGATTCCAAAAAGTTGTGATTGAGATGATACAAATGATTATTCATTTATTATTACATATAATCCACAGATTCAAACTAATCCACCTAAGGGATTTGGAAACTAAAAAAATAGAACAACTATGTAGTTGTTCTATTTTTTTGTCTCTATTTTGTATCTTAATTCATCAACATTCCCAGCTCCAAGCAATAATATAATAGCTGAATTACTATTTTGTTTATCAAATTGTTGAATAAGTTCAAGAGTATTTTCTAGTCCTTCTCAATCAAATTTATTATCATGTTCTATAAGTTCTACAAGTTTAGCAGAATTGATTTTAGCCTTATCTTCTTCCGAATCTCTAGATTCATAAATATCAGGAATAATAAGAGTGTCAGTGCTTGTAAAACATGTTTTGAAGTCTCATAACAGTTCTAGTGTTCTATTGTACTGGTGAGGCTGAAATATAGTGTATAAGTGCTTGTTTGGATATTTACTCTTGAGTGCATCAAGTGTAAGAGTGATTTCTGTTGGATGATGTCAGTAATCACTCATTAAAAGATTTCAATTTTTAGTTGCTCACACTTGCTCCATCCTTCTCCATACTCAGGTATAGTCCTCAAGAGCTTCTAGAACTTTATGTTCATGAACTCATACCATAATTCCAACTACAAAAGCAATTTGAGCATCGAATAGTATATGGTTACCGGGTACTTTCATATCTATTTCAGGAAAATCTATTTTTTCCTGGCTTGAGTGAATCTTGTATTTTGTTGAAAATATTTCAATATATTCTATATCATCTCTGAGTCAGAGGAGTTTTTTACAGTTTTCATCTTCTCAGTTAAGAACAGCAAATCAACCAGGTCTGATATTGTCTATGAATTCCTTGTATGCACTAATATAGTCTTCTAAATCTTTATAATAATCAAGATGGTCAATTTCAATATTTACTATTATTCAGACTGTTGGTTTGTATTTTAAAAAGCTTCTTTTATATTCACAAGCTTCAATTACAAAATATGGAGATTCAGAAAAATAAGCATTTTTATTATCAAATTCTTTTAGAATAGTTCCAACAACTGAATTCACGCTTTCATCAGAATTTTTGAGAACAAGTGAAGCTAGGGAACTAGTAGTAGATTTTCCATGAGTTCAAGCTACGGCTATGAGTTTTTTGTTGTTAGCAATTCAAGCAAGAGCTTCTGGGTATGTTTGAGTTTCTATTTTGTTTTCTAGAGCTTTTGCTAATTCTATTTGGGTAGTAGGAACTGCTTCAGTATACACAACTTTATCAAAACTATTATTTACTCTTGTTTCATCCATTCAAATAATGATATCACATCACTCTTGCTGAAGTTTATGAATCAGTTCACTATCAGTTGAGTCACTTCAAAAAATTTCCCATCAAGCATGAAGATAGTACCTTGCAATAGCTGAAACTCATATTCAACCAATTCAAATTATGTATATTTTTTTGTTCATATTTTATTTTTTATAGAAATGGATTTTTTCAGGAGTTTTGAGTATTAAATACTTTTTCTTATAAAAGAGTTTAAATAAAATTAATAACATGCTTATTAAAGAAAATAATTTAAACCAAATAAATGGGTGAGGAATTATAATTCCTAATATAAGTAGAATCATTAAAGCTATAGAAACAGTATTTATGTATATTTTTCTAAATATCATTTTATACTTTCTGTGAGTATAGCTTGAAGAGTCTAACCTAGAAAATACTTCATTATTTTCTATATAATCAATAGTTTTTTTCTTTTCTTTTTTTCACAGTAAGTAATTCTGGTTGTTAAGTAGGTTTTTATTGTTAGTATCTAATCTCATGTTTATATTTTTTCTTTTAAAATTTCTTCTGTTTTCTCATAGACTTCATTATCTAGGTCAATAAGTTCTTCTTCACTAAATTTTCAAAGAACCCAATCAGATACACCGTAATTTGAATCATATCATACTCAAATTTTAATCCTTTTGAAGTCTTTACTAAAGTGCTGTATTATACTCTTAATTCAATTGTGTCATCCAGCAGATCAAGTTTCTCTAAAACGAATTTTTCAAAAATCCATATCTTTATCATCATACACTACTATCCAATCTTCTATGTCTATCTTATAGAATGCACATATTTTTTGTATAGACTCTCAGCTGAG
>CALLPO010000019.1 GCA_938015605.1 uncultured Candidatus Altimarinota bacterium
TTCTCCAGGCTAAGAACGTGTTTACATGATTTTCTCTTCCTTCATATTTTCCTTGTATAGTTTTCATAATAAAAAACTTAATAAATAAAAAAGCTGCTAATTCAGTAATTCCTGAAATAACAGCTGTATAATAATTTTATAAATTGGTGTAAATATTTTTACATACTATAAAATCACAAAAAACTTTTATTTCAGTTTTTTGAATGATGCCAAGCAATGTTTGTAAAAATTGTTTTCATTATTTTTCTTTTTTATAAGTAATATTAGTCTAGATTATTTTGAGATTTTGTCAAAGTTTATTTTTTATCTCTCTTCAAAATACTTTTTTAATCTTTCAATAGCCTCAACTAAATCTTCATATTTTCTTCCAAAACAAATTCTGAAGTGTCCTTTTCAGAAAGGTCAGAAGGCAGAACCTGGAACCACTGAAACTTTTGCTTGTTCTAGGATATTAAGACATTCTGTGTAATCATCATTTGTGTAGAGAAACTTTGGAAAAACATAGTATCATGCTTTTGGTATTTCAAAAGAAATGTATTTACTGAGTGTAGATAATTCTGTAACTAAATAGTCTCTATTTTTTACTAATACTTTTGTGATTTCTTTCCCTCTATCATCTAAAATATCTAGTGAATTGAGAATTCAGTATTGTGCAAATGAAGGAGCACAGGTTACGAGTGAATCATGAATTTTTACCATTTCACTCATGAGTTCTTGATTCCCAATAATATATCCTATTCTCCATCCAGTAATAGAAAAAGTCTTACTCCAAGAATCTATAATTACTAAATTCTGTCTATATTGATTATACAAAACTGCACTTGAAGAAAGATTTAAATCATCTTCTAATAAAAAATATTTATACACTTCATCACAGACAAAATAAGTACTACTTCCATCAACTAAGTTTAAAATCTGTTTCAGTTCATGATTATTAAGAATAAGTCCTGTTGGATTATTTGGATTAGAAGTAATAATAGCTTTTGTATTTTTGTTTACTAATTTCTCTAAATTCTCTAGATTAAAACTCAGATCACTATTCATTTTGCAGTATACCAATTTAGCCCCTGCTATTTTGATAGCATTATTATATGATGCATAGTTTGGGTCTAGAATAATAATTTCATCCTCTGGAGAAGTTATTATAGTCAATAAAAAAGCATTGATAGCCTCAATTGCTCAAGCAGTTATAATTATCTCATCTGTTGAAAGAGTTGCTGAATATTTATTTTGATATCTCGTAGAGAGCTTTTCTCTGAGTTCTATAATTCAAGCAGGATTAACATATTTATTTGCTTCTCACTTTTCAAGAAATTTAGTTGTCTCGTCAATAAGTTTTTGAGGCATAGAAAAATCAGGAATTCCTTGAGACAAACTAATAGCATCTGGATAGTTTTTTGACAGAGTCTCCATTTTTTTAATAAGAGACATTGATGAATCTTCTAGAGTATATTTTTTAGTCATATTTTGATAATAAAAAAACCTTTACTATTTATAGTAAAAGTCTAACACAATTTGTGTTTATTTCAAATTAATATGGTGCCCAGAGAGGGAGTTGAACCCTCACGGCCGTGAGGCCACACGCCCCTCAAGCGTGCGTGTCTACCATTTCACCACCTGGGCAGGTAGAGAGATTCTAGAGAGAATCACTCAAATTGCAAATAATTTTAATTTTCCTCTTTTTTTCTAAAACTGAGTGCCTCTAATATATGTTGAGAGGATATATTTTTTTCTCATGATAGATCAGCAATTGTACGGGATAATTTTAATATTCTATAATATGCTCTTGCTGATAAATTCATAGCTGTTACTGCTTGTTTAAGTATTCCCTCACTCTCTTTATCTAGTTCACAATAGTCATTAATTTCTTTACTTCACATTTCAGAATTAGAAGTGAGTTTTGTTCAAACAAATCTTTTGTTTTGAGTATCTCTTGCTGCCTCAACTCTTTTTTTTATATCTATAGAAGTTTCTACTCACTCATAGCTTTTTTTATTTCAGAATTTAGAAGTTTCAACCTTTGGTACTTCTATAAAAATATCTATCCTATCAAGTAATGGTCATGAAAGCCTTGATCTGTAATTAAGTACTTGTCTCGGACTACAAATACAATCTCTATCGTTATCTGTTAAATATCAACATGGGCAAGGATTAAGTGCTCATACTAGAGTAAATTTAGCAGGATATTTGTAGCTAGCATTTACTCTTGTTACCGTTATCTCTCAATCTTCAAGAGGTTGTCTGAGAACATCTAAAACTGATTTCTGAAATTCAAGTATTTCATCAAGAAATAACACTCACTTGTGAGAAAGACTAATTTCTCATGGAGTAGCATTTCTACCCCCACCAATAATACTCACTCAGCTAGCTGTATGATGAACCGTTCTAAAAGGTCTTTTTTTTATAATAGGATTTTCCGGAGTGAGTAAACCTGAGATTGAATATATTTTAGAAATCTCAATTGACTCATCAATAGTGAGATCTGGAAGAACTGTAGAGAAAGCTTTTGCAAGCATTGTTTTTCAACTTCATGGTGGTCATTCCATAATAATGTTATGTCATCCTGAAGCTGCAATTTCTAGAGCTCTTTTTGCATGTTCTTGTCCAAGTACATATTTGAAATCATTTTTTTCTAAAAAACTATCTCATTGAGTCTTTAAGCTACTAAAATCTAGTTTA
>CALLPO010000020.1 GCA_938015605.1 uncultured Candidatus Altimarinota bacterium
AAAATGATGTTCAAACAGCTATTGATTCATGAGCAGCCTCAGTATTAGTATATGATAATCCAATAAAAAGCATTACTTATAATAAAGACTGTGTAAAATTTGCATTTGATGCAGATGCTGTGATTTTTTCAGAAGAGTCAGAAATAATTTACAAGGAAGATTGATTAGATGCTTTTATAGAGCATGAAGTTAAAAATGAGAACTCTCCATTAAACGAATGACCATTTGCAAAATTACTTAAAATACTAACAAAAACACAAGATAATTTTTGATTTGAAGCAGCACCAATAAAAATTGCTATTGTTACTGCTAGAAGTTGACCGACCCATCTTAGAATCATTAAAACATTAAGACATTGGAATGTTTATATAGATTCAGCATTTTTCCTTGGAGGTATATCTAAAGACAAAGTATTGGAAGCATATAGACCTCATTTCTTCTTTGATGACCAAAATCAGCATGTTGAATCAGCATCTAAAATTGTACCCTCTGGTAGAGTGCCTTATAATTCTGACTCACCATTAAAAAACTTATAATACATTAACTTTTAAAATAAAAAAAATGAATAATATTATTGATTCTCTTAACTGGAGATATGCTACGAAAAAATTTGATGAGACTAAAATAATTTCAGGTGATCATTTAGAAACAATTAAAGAAGCTTTAAGACTTACTCCTTCAAGTTTTGGATTACAACCTTGGAAATTTGTTATACTAAAAAATAAAGAGATTCAAAAATCTCTTGTTGAACATTCTTGGCATCAAAATCAAGTTGCAGAAGCTAGTCATGTTATAGTATTATGTAGAAAAAATACTCTTGATGAAACTTTTGTTCAAGAATATATTAATGACTATGCTCAAACTATGTGAGCTCCTGTAGAAGCACTTGATGGATATAAAGATATGATGAATTGATTTTTATCAAAATTAGATGATGAAGCTAAAGCAACTTGGGCTAACAAACAAATATATATTGCTCTTTGAAGTATTATGACTGTTGTAGCTGAAATGTGAATTGATGCTTGTCCTATGGAATGATTTAGTGCTCCTGAATATGATAGAATACTTAATCTACAATCAGAAGATCTTTCTAGTGTAGTAGTTCTTCCAATTGGTTATAGAGCAGAAGATGATGAACAACTAAAAAGACCTAAAGTTAGATTTGAACAAAAAGATGTAATTATTGATATGTAAAAAATATAATTTAAAATATGGTAGAGAAATGAATATTATGGATCAGGTTGAAGTTCCTGAATTTGAGGATTTCTTAAGAATGCCTAGAAATCAAACATTAAAAGTAATTGATTCAACAAGATTAATGGTTGAAATATTGTGAAGATCAAATTCAGCTTCAGCAGAATTTTCTAGCTCTGAGTTTTCTACTAAAATGCTTATTGATTGAAATTATTCATTTGTCTTACGATATAGAAGAGAAAAAGATAATAAATATAGACCTGTTTGCACAATGTCTTTTAATAAAGAGAATTGTTGAAATATTAATATTCAACAACTACAATGATCCAATGATAAAAATGTATCATTTAGGGTTAATTCATCGTTTAATAAAGAAGCATTCTATCTTAAATTTATTGAAGAGTCTTTTTCAAAAAAATGAGTTTATGTTTCATTAAATAATCATCCAGATTGATTAGAGGCAGCTCCTCATCAAAGTAAAGCTATTAATAATTATGAAAGACTAAGGAATTGAATAAACAGTTTAAATGTTAAATATAAGCTTTATAAAATATAAAATCCTCTTACCTAATTCTTACTTAAGGACTTCTTAATTAGAGTTCTTATAATACAAGGTGTAATATAAATAAAACAATTATTTAATTACATCTTGTTTTTATTTTGTATTTAAAGGAGTATAAAAATTTAATTATAACTAAAGCCTAGTAAAAATAATTACTAATTTCTATATCTCAAAATTCTTAAAAACTTCTTAAAGAAGTCGAATATAATAAAAAATGTAACTCTCACAAGAAGAATTACATTTAGCACACAAAGCTTCCTTTGCAGAAATACTATAACCTTTTGTCTTTATAAGTAAAATAAAAAAGACTTCAAAAGATTATCCTCTGTACAGAAAGCACAAATAAACTTACTTACTTATATAAATATATATATTATGAATAATAAATTATTATCTGCTGTACTTGTAGCTTGAATTGCTGCTACTGGTTTTGCATCAATGTCTAGTGCTGATGAATCAGCAACTGGTTCTGTAACTAATAAAATTAAAGCTGGTTTTGAAAGAATCCAATTAACTGAAGAACAAAAAGCTGAAAAAGATGCTATTAAGGCAATTATGCAGAAAAAAAGAAATGGTGAAACACTCACTGCTGAAGAAACTACTAGTATTGAAGATTTTATAGCTAATAACCCACATAAAGGTGGAAAAAGATGAGGTGGGAATGGTCATGGAAAAGGTGGAAAAATGTGAGGTAATCTTACAGATGAAGAAAAAACAGCTCTAGAGGCTATGTCTGATGAAGATAAAAAAGCATTTTTTGAAACTAAGAAAGAAGAACATAAAGTGCAAAGAGAAGCTGGTAAAGCTGTAATGGATAAAATCCTAGCATGAACTACTCTAAGCTCTGAAGAAGAAGCTACTAGATTAGAAATTGTTGCTAAAATGGCAGAAAAAGAAGCTAATTCTGAGTGAAAAAAAAGAGGTTGAGATAATGCTTCAGTTGGGATTATGAAAAAATTAGTG
>CALLPO010000021.1 GCA_938015605.1 uncultured Candidatus Altimarinota bacterium
GTAATTGGGGAATGCTGTTACACTTGAGAAAAAACTGATCATTGTGAAAACTGCAGATATTCTCCTTGTAATGCTCGTCTTATCTGTACACCTAAAGCTTACAAAAAGCACTTTGGTTTTTGTAGTGAGCAGTGTTATGTAGATTCTCAAAAGAATTTCTTCATCAAAGATGATGCTCCTTTTGATAGTATGAACTACAAAATGAAGAGGGCAGAGATAAAAATTGATCCAACTAAAAAGGAAGAGATTTTTAAAAAACTTACTGAGTACTTAAATAAAAAATTAGCTTGAATTGAGTTTAATAATAAATTAAGTCTGAGAGAAGAATATCAAGATTAAAAAGAAGCTGAAAAGCTTTTTTTTTATTTTCTGCTTACAAATTTTGTAATAAAAATATTATATGCGTTATACTGTAATGATATAGTGACAGCTATGTGATATTTGATGAAAATAATAAGAGGGAATATATGATGATAGAGATGATAAAACAATTTTTGTGAGTAGAGATATTTGAAATAATAGCTCAATGATTTTGAGTAGCCTGAATACTTGTTCTACTTTTTGCTTTTACTCAAAAAGATGATTTTAGAACAAAACAGCTTGTAGTTATAGCTATTTTGGTTTGGTTGTGACATTATATTTTATTAGAAATGGATTGAGCCATTTATGCTAGTTTGATTGCTCTTGTAAGGATGTATTTTTCAATATATCATGCAAGAAATAAGTTTGGGATTGGTTTGGTCTTCTTTTTAACATGAATTCTTTGATTTATTTCTTATGATGGTATTGTTTCCATTCTCCCTATTATTGCAAGTATTCTTTCTATCCTTGCTTATCAAGTATTCAATTGATTCTCGATGAGGGTAGCATTGCTTTTTTGATCATTTCTGTGGTTGTATTATATGCTCATTCAACAGTCAATTCCATGAGTTGTAAATGAAATTTTAGCACAGATTATTCTAGTAGTTACACTTATAAAAATATATCTAGATGAACACAAAGAGCAATCTATTCCTCAAGCATTTATTCAGAAAATTAAATATATATTGAATTCAAGAAAAATCAGAAAGAGAAGAGATTTCTGAAGATTTATGATATTCAGAGATAGAAAGAAATATCTTGAAGATAATAATATTGTTTATGAGGATTAATTTTATGTCAGAAAAAAAGGGGCTATTCTGAATAGCCTCTTTTTTACAAAAATGTTAAGATGTATTCCATAATAATAAAATTAGTTCCATTACTACTGCAGATAAACCTGAGGTAAGTGCTCCTAAGCCAAAATAGATAGCAACAGGTTCAGGTTGTTTTTCATTTTTTTCTGTATAGTAAAAAAAAGATCCTAATATTAGTAATGCACCAATCACTGAAAACTCAAATACATCAGATATAATCCAAGCAATTGCAGCTCCTAGCAATACTGAGAAGAGTAAAAATTTCTTTTCAACTTTAATCATTTCATTTCTCCTTTTACCAAAAATGGTTAAATATATTTTAAATATTAATTAAAATAAGTCAATAGTAAATATCTCTAAATCTTATAAAAATAATATATAATGTTTAATTATTTAAATGATGTCTTTAGTTTCTTTTAAGATGATTTTATATACTAATAATATATTAGTAATTAATAGGCAAAGTTATGAAAAACTATATTGGATTAATATTAGTAATGAGTTTTGGGTTTTTTCTTATCTCTTGTGAATGAGAATATCAAAGTAATGATAGAGAAGTTAAGAGAAAAATAATTGAAGATTTAGATGAAACTACAATTGAATTTTCTCAAAAATTTAAGAGCTCATGACTTCTTACTAATACAGATAAAACCTCTATTGATTTAGATTTGGTTCTTGGTTGATGACCAGCTAAAGATTGAATCCCAGCAATTGATGGACCTGAATTTTATAGTATTGAAGAGGCTGAAGAAAAACTAGATTTTCTAAACAGTGAATCTACTTGAATAGCTATTAATATTAATTGAGAAGCAAAATTTTATCCATATAATATTCTAGTGTGGCATGAAATAGTGAATGATAGTATTTGAGATAAAAATATTGCTGTAACATTCTGTCCTCTCTGTGGAAGTGCTATTGTTTACAATAGAGATGTAGATTGAGAAAAGATAAGATTTGGAGTTTCTGGAAAATTGTATGAATCAAATTTACTGATGTATGATGATGAAACTGAAAGCCTCTGGAGTCAAAGTATTTGAGAAGCCATTGTATGAGAAAAATTGTGAACAAAATTAGAATATATTAAATCTGATTTAATGAGCTTTGCTGACTTTAAGAATAATTATAAGGCTTGAAAAGTTTTATCAGATGATACTTGAGCAAATAGAAATTATTCACAAATTCCATACTGAGATTATACTGAAAGTGATGATTTATACTTTCCAGTTGAAAACTCTGATGAGAGATTTCAGGCAAAAGAAATGTTTTATATAGTTAATAACACATGAGAATCAATTGCATTCAAATTTAGTGATTTAAGAGAACAAAAAAAAGCTGAGATAACTGTTTGAGAAAATAATTATTCAGCAAGTTTTGAAAATTGAATAGTTGATGTTAAAGTTAATTGAGAAAGCTTAGCTTGATATTATGAAATGTGGTTTTCTTGGGCTACTCATAATAAGGGAAGTAAGAATGTGTGGAAGAAATAGGGAATAATAAAAAACACCTGAGTAAGGTGTTTTTTATTATGTGACTACGTTTAACTAAACTTCCCAAATATCTTTATATCCATATCAGTGATTTTGAAATTTTTTGGAAGATTTCAAGTAAAACAATTTCCAAGAGATCATTCTTCTATATCAAAAATCTCTCCTGTTTCTTCATCAATTAAATGAGCA
>CALLPO010000022.1 GCA_938015605.1 uncultured Candidatus Altimarinota bacterium
TGAAAAATCATTTTTGGGTCTTTTGATCATAAACAGGAAGTCAAAGAGTCTTAGAAAAATCTTTAATTTCTTTATAAATAGTATTTTGAATTTCATCAATTAATACACAACCATCATAGTCTTGAATCTTTGAAAATTCTCATTGTTTATGGAATCAAACATTAAAATGTTCAGCAATATCATCTTGGTGAGAGATATATTTCCCAAAAGAAAATTCTACCTTATTTCTATATCAATCAACTAAAGGAGATGGAACAATATCTTGAAAATCAATATCTTCTTGATACTTTTTTAGGTGGAAGAAAGATTCTGCTACTTGATTTTGTTTAATTTTTAATTGTTCCTCATAAGGGATATTTATCCACTTACAACCACCACATTCCCCATAAGGATTGTTAGGATGTTTTTTCTCAATAGGGGACTTCTTGACAATGTCGGTTATTTGGCATTCTGCAAAATCTTTTTTCTTCTTGATTACTCTTAGGTTAACAACACTTCCAGGAATAGCTCAACCAGTTATAAAAAGAACTCTACCTCTTTTTCAAGTTTCGTCATCAGCTTCTAATCTTGTAAATCATTTCCCTCAAAAAACCAATTTCTCAACTGTTATATTTTCTAAAATATCACCTCTTTTCATTATATTGTATTTAAATTATTATTCAAAGAGTTAAAACCCTCTGTTGACAAAAAGATTCTATAAAAAAAACTTATTTTATCAACTTAAAAGTTCCAGTTGATGTTCCAACTCAATCTCACTCAATTTTTAGTTCCCAGTCAATATATTCTGGACTTTGATTATCAATAATTTTTCATTCTAAAATGTACTCAATATTATCAATAGTAACTCCAGTTGAAGTTGGAATTGATATTTCACATCAATTTAAATCACTTCAAAAGTTAAATTTAATTGTTCATGAATTAGGATAAATAGACATAGGTTTACTCTTCATGCATTCTTCTAATGCAGGAAACAATGTATTTAGTTGAAGATAGTTTCATGAATTATTGATAAGCTTAGCATTTTCTCATATAAGTTTGTACACTCAAAAAACAGTCACAGATAGAATTGAAGCTGCTATTATTACTTCAATAAGTGAAAATGCTTTTTTATTATGGGAATGTAACAAGATTTTTTACATAAAAAATAATATAGCTTTGATTTTATTATATATATATTTAAAATAATTAAAATTAATATTTAGATTAAAAAAATGCTTCAAACAACTAAAGAACTTAAAAATATGGCTATTACTGAGTTTTCTCTAGATTCTATTGTAGAATTACAAAAAGTTATACAGTATCATTCAGACTTGTATTATAACAAAAATACATCTAAAATTTCTGACAAAGAATATGATGATTTACTTAAAAAGTTAGAGAAACTAGAAGAAAAATTTTCTGATGAGTTAAATTATGCAGGTATTAAAAAAACAGCAAACTTAGTATGAATTGAAGTAGTAGAATCTAGCTTTCAAAAAGTAAAACATTCAAGGCCAATGACAAGTCTTTGAAATACATATAATGAAGAAGATTTACAAGACTTTAATGAAAGAGTTATTAAAAATATCTGAGGAGAAAATGCTGATGTAAATTATATTCTTGAATTCAAATTTGATGGACTCTGAGTTGAATTAATTTATAAAAATTGAGAGTTAACTCAAGCAATCACTAGATGAAATGGCGTAGAATGAGAAGATGTAACTCAAAATATTCTACAAATAGAGAATATACCTAAAACTATTGCTTACAAAAAACACTTAGAGGTAAGAGGGGAAGTAGTTATGCCTATCTCTAGTTTTAATATGCTCAATGAAGAGGCTAAAAACACATGATGAAAGATTTTTTCTAACCCAAGAAATGCAGCAAGTTGAAGTTTAAGAATGAAGGATAATAGAGTTACTAAAAAGAGAAAACTCCAGTTTTTTGCTTATGATCTTGCTAACTTTTCTGAATTTGTAGAAGAAGAGCAAAAAGAGTCATATTTTGATGTTATAAAAGATTTAGAAAAATTATGATTTGATATTTCATCTTTTTTTGAAAGATCTGAAGATATTTGAGAAGTAATTAATAAAATTCAGAATTTTTGAGACATTAAATCCAAAATAGATTTTGAAATAGATTGACTCGTTCTAAAAGTAGATAATATTGATCTGTGGGAACAAATTGGTTACACTCAGCATCATCCAAGATACTGTATTGCATATAAATTTCCAGCTGAGATATTAACTACAGATATTATTTCAGTAGTTCATCAAGTTTGAAGAACAGGAGCTATTACACCAGTAGCAAATCTAGAGCCAATTAACATATGATGAGCAATCATTAGAAGAGCTACACTCCATAACTATGAAGAATGTGAGAAACTCTGAATTAATGAGTGAGATAGTGTGTTTATTAAAAGAGCTGGGGAAGTAATACCAAAGATTATTTGATTAGCCTCAAAGCAACAGGAAGGTTATATATTACCACCTAGCAATTGTCCGTCATGTAATACTGAGGTGATAAAAGATGAAGAGAAAGTACGTTTTTATTGCCCAAATAGTGAATGATGTTTTGAACAACAGAAACATAAGCTTATTTATGCTGTAGGGAAGGGGTGACTTAATATTGACGGACTTGGTAAAGCTCAAGTTGAACAATTTTTAAAACTTTGATTTATATCTGACCTGTATTCAGTCTTTACACTTGAAGAAAAGGCTGATGAAATTCTAGCTCTAGAGTGATTTCAAGAAAAATCAGTAAAAAATCTAATAATTGCTATTAATGATAGGAAGAACATAGACATTACTACACTACTTATTAGTTTAGCAATTCCTTGAGTTGGTAAAAAAACTGCAAGTGAACTTTCTAAATTATTTATTTGAAGTGAGAATTTACTTAATTTTAACTACTCCCAAGAACAACTAGAAGATTTAGAAGACATCTGACCAGAAATAGCAAATAATATGATTGAATTTTTTAATCTAGAGAAAAGTAAAATATTACTAGAAAAATTGGTAAACATTTTAGATATTACTTATTATGAAGAAAAAATTATAGAAAACACTAATCATGTTTTTTACGATAAAAAAGTCTGTATCACGTGAAGTTTTGAAAATTATAAGAGACCAGATTTAGTGAAAATGCTTGAAGAGGTTTGATGAAAATTTGTCTCATCAGTTTCTAAAAATACTGATTTTCTTGTTGCTTGAGAAAAGGCTTGAAGTAAGTTGAAAAAGGCTAATGATTTATGAGTGAAGGTATTGAATGTAGAGGAG
Organism: uncultured Candidatus Altimarinota bacterium; assembly: GCA_938015605.1. Lineage (GTDB taxonomy): Bacteria > Patescibacteriota > Gracilibacteria > BD1-5 > UBA6164 > CALLPO01. Next base: position 3,258 of record CALLPO010000022.1, read on the forward strand.
TTTATAAAAGAAATATAATATATGAATGTAAAAAATATAGCAATATGAATAATATTTTTTTCTATAATATTGTTTTTTATTCCTGTGTGAGAAATTATTAATTGATTTTCTCCTTGTTTACAAAACCCCAAAAGTATTCTCCCTTGTTATTTTGAGTACAATTTTTATAAATATATCATTTCTCTTTCATTTTTTGGAATTTGACTTTTCACTTTAGCGTATCTATTCGTACTACATAAAGTAGAAATTATTTTTAGAAAAGAGATACCATTAGAAAATAAGAGTGCTATAAGAAAAATGTTTCTAAGTGCAATTGAAAACAATAAATCTTGATTAATTAAAACAGCGCTTTCCTGAAAACCACTTGTTTATTGATTATGAGAATGATTTGCTGATGAGTATATGGAGCTAAGAAAAAGAAAACAAATTTTTCTAAAATCACTCAGGTTTTCTACAGATAATGTAGATATACTAAAACATAATAATTATTCATACTATAATAAGGAAGTAAGAGTTGATCCTTTTTGAATAAAAATTACAAAATCAATAATAATCTGGGAAGAAAATGTTGCTATTATTGATACTAATAATTGGACTTGAAGAATCTTAAAATATGAGAACCACACTAAAGAAATTAATGAGTGGTTTGATACTATTTGGAATCTATCTAAATAATAAGTATTTCTTATTGTATATAATATGATAAAGAAGCTTTTAAAAGCTATTAAAATAAATAAATTTGCAATATTTCAAATATGTATATAATCGTCGAAAAGTTTATATGTATTAAGATGAGATTGTGCAATATATTACTGATAATTTTGATTGAATTCCAGAATTAAATTGAATTTCAAATAATCAAAAAACCTCTAGTTTAACTACTTCCATTCAAGATAAAACAACGTCAATTGTTAATACTATTAAAAATAATTGAACTCTTTATATAGAGACATTATTATTATCTATTGCTTTATGAACTTCACAATGAGCAAGTGCAGGATATTTGGATTTGCAAGATTTTCAGAAAATCATACTTGAAGAAGTAATATGATGAGAAGGTTTTAATGGTTGAAGTAAAGCAATGAGGTCTGTTGCAGAAGTTATTTATACAAGAAGTGTTAATGCAAATAAGTCACCAACTATGATTGTCTGTGAACCAGGACAATTTGATGTTATTAAAATAAAGGATTGACTATGTGGAGTGAAAAAGAAAGTCATCAATAAAATGAATGATAATCCTGATATTAGGAAAATTGCTAGTAACGCACTTGATACAGTATTCTCTAACTGAGATACACCTCTTACAAAATGAGCAACACATTTTATGAATCCAGAAGCATCATGAGAAAAAAGTAAAAAATGGTTTGCAAAAAATTGTTATAAAGTTGCTAGGGTGCGGAAACATGATTTTTATAAATGTAATATTTAGTTTATTTTTTACTTTTGACATGCTTACTAATATTTATAGACTTTTAGAGTCTATTTTTTATTATAATTTTTTCTATAAAATATCATGATTTGTAAAAATAAATATGTTAAAGCAGTTGCTTTTTTAGTGCTAGGTTTGTTTCTATTTGGATTAGGATATGTGATAAGTGGTCAAAATTCTATTCCACCACATTATCATACAAATTTTGCTGTATTTATAGGTTGAGAGAAATTTGAATTCACTGCAGATGAATACTCTGAAGATGTAGCAGCATGTAATGCAGGGTGAGAGATTTTTCCTAGAGATAGAGCACATTTACATGAGAATAATGGTGATACTATTCACGTACATCATTGAGGTGTAACATGGGGGCACTTCTTTGCTAATAATGGAATCACTTTTTCAAATAGTCATATATCTTTTAAACAATGAAAAAAGTTATTAGCTAATGATGAAAAAAATACTATTAAATTTATATTAAATTGAAAAGAAGTTACAGACCCTTATAACAGATATATGATGTCTGAGGACAAACTTCTTGTATCATATTGACCTGAAAACATAGAAGATGCACTTACAAAGTTATACCCTCAAATAGTTTCAAATGCAGGTGAATATAATAGTAAATATGATCCTGGGAGTTGTGGTTGAACAAATGAAAATTGAACATTGTATTTAATTAGAAAAATGTTACACTTAGGACATCACTAAAAATTAAGGTTAACTTAA
>CALLPO010000023.1 GCA_938015605.1 uncultured Candidatus Altimarinota bacterium
AAACAAAGTAAAATTTTATCAAAAATTGCACCAAAAAAATCAAAAATTCAAACTTGATGGTGAGTTGAGTGAGCAAAGAGATGAGAAAAAGGGTTTATTGCTAACAAAGCAATATTTGCATCTGATTTAGCGTTTTTATGAATGTGAACAGAGGTTATTAGAATGATGACTGTTGATGGAGTTTTCCATGAAGAAAGTATCTATTCTGATGAAAAAATAAAAGATTAGTATAAAACTTGCATTAATACAAAAAATATTGTATAATATATATACTTTAATTTACTGGAGAGTAAAATGAAACACATTTTGAAGAAAATACTATGGATTATAATGTTCATAGTTGTACCAATGATACTAATCAAAGTATTGTATAGTACTGGAGGAGCAAGTATTACTAAATGGGTAATATTACCATTTGTAATTCTTATGCTAATACTATTAGTAATTAATATTGTTAAAGGTAGTGGATATGCTTCATCTTTAGAAGCAAAAGTTGATCTATTAGGTGATGCTTTCATCCTTGCTATTACATTCTTACTGCTTGGAATTATGATTTCACTTCCTCTTTTTGCAAAGGAAGTAGATGATGTATTCTATGCACTTAGAACATATACTCTAATTGTTACAGCAATTTCATCAATTGAGATAGCTGCAAGTATCTGGGTAATAGTAAATAATATGTTCAAAACTGACCATTCCTCAATCTCTCCAGGAAGTTGAGGCCCTCTTCTTTCTTTATCCACCTTAATGTTTTTAGGTATTAAGTCATGGATTAGAGAAAAAGGAAACCCGATTAATCCCATCCAAGTGATGGGGTTTTTCATTTCATAAAAAATTCTCAAGAAAAAAATACTTTCATATTTAGAAAGTACTTTTATATTTTATTATTATACTGCTAACACAGTAGGGTCTTCATTTTTAACCATTCTATGTTTTTCAACATCTAAATTACTAAGTGTTGTAAATTCTTGTGCTAAATCAACTCACTGATTAAGTTTTCTTGATACCCAATTAAGCAAATAAGCTCAAGATAAGTATCATCATGTTTTTGAAAGAACTTTTGTTCCGTTTGCAATTGAATCCATTATTCAAGGAATAACTGTTTTTAATCCAAATTTATTAGCCGATCTAACTTTATCTGATGTAAGATGAAGGAGACCTGTTAATTCTTGTACATTATCATTTATAATTCTTTCATATGCTTTTGCTGGAGCAGATGCTATTCATGCAACTACAGCTGTTAATCATCAAATTCAACCTACTGCAGCAGTTCAGAGAACTTTTCATGTTCATTTAAAGAAACCATTTTCCTTAATTGTCTCAATAGGATGTCATACAATAGGGGTCGATACTCATATAGTTTTTAAAACATGAAAAGCTTTAGATGAGACCTCATTAGCTGTATCAACAAATGGTGAAGCTAATCCATTTAGTGTATTGTGTGCTACAGATAATGCTGTACTTGGAACACCTTTATTACTTGAAGGATTTTGATCAGTGATTTGTAATTTTTCATTAAAAAAATTTGTTGCTTTTAAATGCTTAAATAGCCCCTCTCATTGTCCTCCTTCAGATCAAAAATGATCATAAGAATCTGCTGTTGTTGTAGTCATACAATATTTGTTATTATCAGTTAATATAATTATATATTAACATAATAATTAATTATGTCAAGTTTTATTATAAATAATAAAAGCACTTACTATAATAATAAGTGCTTTTACTAAATAACTATTTTATTTCAACATTCTTTCAATAGCATCAATAAATGTATCTGCTGGATATGCTCAACTAATTATTTCATATTCACCAGTTTCAGTGTTTATAAGTACATTACCCGGAGTTCCTGTAATTCCAAATATGTTTTGTCCTGCTTGGAATTTAGATGCAACTACATCTTTTGTTTCTCAAGCTTTATAACATGCTTCTACTTTAGCAGAATCAACTCAAGCTTCTTTAGCGAAACCGTATATGTCTGATTCACCATTTTTTCAAGTAGATAATGATTGAGATATAACTGTGTTATATTCTTTTGATCATCATACTTTTGCAACACATTCAAATATTTCTGCAGCAGTTTGACTTGCAGCTCATCATACACCAATAAAGTTAACTGGAGATTTTCTTACATCATTTGGAAATTTATCAAGAACAGTTTTGGCAGTCCCATCTGTTTCCATTTTTTTACAGTAATGACAGTTAACATCTGTATATTCAATCCATACAATTTTACCATTTTCTGCACCCGTATAGTGAGAATTAGCTAGAGCCAATTCCTTTTTAGTATCTTCTATTACCATGAACCCTTTTTCACTTCTTTCAATTGTTGGGTCATAGCTAGAACCTAATTCAAGTGAAAATTTAAAGTTTGAAGTTGGTTGTAAAAATTGAGCTAGTTCAGTAACTGAATTATTAGAAAATATTGCAGCTGGTAGAACGGTAATCCCTGCTGATTCTAACATTTCTTTAGCTCCATCATCAGCATAATCCATTTGAGTAATCTCAGCAGTAGCTAGAGTTGGAATTTCTTTTAATTTTCATACAAGTTCATTTGTGTCACAAGTTGCTCAACATCTTACATCACTAACAATAGTTACTGTTGGAGTTTCTCATGTAGCTACAGGTGTAGTTCCGGTAGTAGCATTATTTGTTGGAGTAGTGTTCCCACCATTACTGTTTCAAATATTTTTACCATAGAAGAATGCTCCAATAGCAATTACTATTAGAAGTAAAAAAATTATTCCCATAAGGAAGTTATTATTATTTTGTTTAGACATATTTAATGATTAATTTTAAAAATATAATTGTAATTTAATACCTTAAGAAAATCTTAAGTATGGTATCCCCAGCTGGAATCGAACCAACGTCTACCCCTTAGGAGGGGGTTGTTCTATCCACTGAACTATAAGGACAAAATTTTCTACACATTCTTAAAGAAAAAATATGCAGATACAGCTAATAAGATAAATACAAATACAATAAGTACTCTTTTATCAAACTTTTCATTTTTTAATTCTTCTTCTAATGATTTTTTATCTTCATTAAGTGTGCTCATTTGAGCAGTAATATGTCCTCTTGATTCCTCAAGCAGCATTTGTGACTTATTATGCTCACTTACACTAATTGAGTGCTTCATTTGTTCATCTGCTCTTCAAACTTGAATTGATAGTTTTTGGATAATTTCATCCTTTTTATCAATTTGAGTTCTTAGGTCTGAGTAGACACTATCAAAAGTTTTAGTAAGTTTATCAACATCATTTTTCTTTACTAGTTTTTTTGAAGAAGAAGATTCTACATATTCTGTTTTTGGTGAGTCTGTAATAATAATATGATTTTTAGATTTTGTATCTCATCAAATATTACTCACATCATCTCCATGAACATATACAATTTTTCCTTTCTTTTTAGCTCTGAGTTTTCCAGCTTTTATATATCTATCAATACTTCTCATAGACATATTTAAGCTTTCAGCAGCCTCTTTTCTAGTCAATTTGTAATTTCCCATAGAATACACATAATTTAGATATAAACTTGCCTCCTTTATAAGCAAAAAGTCTGAGTAATCAAATCTTTTAACTATATTTGCTTTGACATAAATATTTATTATATTTATAATATAGAGTTATGTTTAAATATTTTGATCAATATTTTTCTCTTTATAATCTTTTAAACAAGGTATTTAAAGAGAGTTAAAGTGAATCCAATAAAAAAAGTTTGACTAAAAAATTATTTATATATAATGCTCCTGCTATCAAGTTAAAGATAGTTTATGTGCGGCCATCGTCTAGTGGTTAGGACCTCTGGTTTTCATCCAGGTAACCGGAGTTCGATTCTCCGTGGCCGTACCATT